>JASJGP010000579.1:0-10174 GCA_033791485.1 Desulfobacterales bacterium
AGAACCGGTTGAACCACCTGAGAAATCCTTGTTTCAAAAACATATTCAAGAGTCGATTTTTTAATCAGTGGAAGGAATAAAGAAATCACATAGAGCCGAAATGCCCGAACTTGAAGTGGAATATAGGATTAAATCTATGGACGAGGTTGACCTTGTTCTCGATGAAAAAGATGCCCTGAACGAATCGAAACGCTGCCTTTCCTGCTGCCGCCTCTGCTATAACAAGGATGAAATAGCAATTAGCTCATAGCTCATAGGAAATAGCTGGTAGCGTTTTCAGAAGTCTCGCAACGCTTTTATACACTCTTCCATATCCTGCGGAATCGGCGATTCAAAAGCCATTTCTTTTTGTAAGGTTGGATGAAAAATTTTAAGGCGCCATGCATGGAGCATCTGCCGGGTAACTTTCTTTTTAAGATCAAGCTTATTTAAAAAAACACTTCCCACCTTACGAGTGCAATAGACCGGGTCTCCTATAACAGGATGGTTGATTGCAGCACAGTGAACGCGAATCTGGTGTGTTCTACCTGTCTTTAAATTAACCTTAATAAATGTTGCATTTTTAAACCTTTCGCGAACCTCCCATAAGGTCTCAGCCTCCCTCCCCTTCCTGCTCTTTGTGGACATTCGTTTTCGATGAACAGGATGCCGGCCAATGGGAAGAATAATCGAACCTGAATCAGACTTCATTTCACCATGTACAAGGGCAAGATATTCTTTTTTGATTGTTCTTGATTTGAATTGCATGGAAAGTTTTTCATGAATAACAGAATTTTTAGCAACAACCAGCGTCCCGGATGTTTCTTTGTCAAGCCTGTGTACAATTCCCGGTCTTATTTCTCCGTTGATATTTCCAATGTCCGGGCAATAATAGAGAAGGGCGTTTACAAGGGTGCCTGAATAGTGGCCCGGTGCAGGATGGACTACAATCCCGGCCCTTTTGTTAATTACAATCAGATGTTCGTCTTCGTAAAGGATATCGATTGGAATCGGTTCGGGTTTAAATACTGCAGGTATGGGTGATGGGATGTTACCGCTTATTTCTTCTCCGGCCTTCACCCTGTATCCGGGTTTTTTATTTTCACCCTGAACATGAATGTGGCCTTCAATAATCAATTTTGCAGCATAGGACCGCGAGCAATCCGAAATGACGGACGCAACAACAACATCAAGACGCTTTCCGCTATCTGGTTCATCGACAAAAACAGTAAAAACGCTCTGGTTATGCATGATTTTAGGAGGGATTAACTTTTGGGGGTGTCTGCATTTTCCTGGTCTTCCGGTTCTTCCGGTTCTTCCGGTTCCGGCGGAATGAAAAATGATTGGATCTCTGACATTATTGCCTCTTCATCAGTATTCTTAGCTGTTGACAATTCCTTTACCAAAAGTATTGTTGCGGTGTCAAAAAGCTTTCGCTCCCCAAAAGAAAGATCTTTTGTGAATTTTAATATTGACAGGTCCCTGTAGACCTCTGCCACATCGTAAAGAGATCCTGTTTTTATTTTGTCCATGTAATCTCTGTACCTGCGATTCCAGGTCTGGTTATCCATGGGATTTACTTTTCTCGTCTCCAATACCTCATAAATCTTAGGAACCTCTTTTTCGTCAATAACCTCCCTTAATCCTACAGATTCAACATTCCATGTGGGAATCATGATAACCATGTTATTTTCAAGAACCTTCATGATATAAAAATCATGCTCTTCCCCGTTTATAACCTTGCTTTCAATCGCTTCAATCATACCAACGCCATGTGCAGGATAAACGGCAAGATCACCTATTTGAAATACCGGCACTTTGTGATTAGCAGGTTGGGCCTGTTCATTAGCCTTTTTATTATTCATATTAATACCACCCATAGGGTTTTTTAAAGAGTCATCAAGATAGTTGAGTTTAAATGCATATCACAACTTTGCCCAATAATCAATAAAAAAAGGATTGGCGCATAATTGCGCCAATCCTTTTCAAGGTTTATTCTATGTTACATGTTGTTTACAGCAAAAACGGCACTAAAAGCAGCGCAACAACATTTAATATCTTGATCATCGGATTAATAGCAGGACCTGCGGTATCCTTGTAAGGATCGCCCACTGTATCACCGGTTACGGCTGCCTTGTGAGCATCACTTCCTTTGCCTCCAAGGTTTCCGTCTTCTATATATTTTTTTGCATTATCCCATGCAGCTCCACCTGTTGTCATAGAAATGGCAAGAAATACGCCGGTAAGAATACTTCCTATTAAAACCCCGCCAAGGGCAATCTTGCCAAGGAACAGGCCGACAAGGACAGGAACAATTACCGGAATAAGCGCTGGAATAAGCATTTCCTTTAAAGCAAATTTGGTTACAATATCCACACATGCCTTGTAATCAGGCTTTGCAGTACCTTCCATGATGCCTGGAATCTCTTTAAACTGGCGTCTTACCTCGTCAACAACTGCCCCACCGGCTTTTCCAACAGCCTTCATGGCCATGGAAGCAAAAAGAAAGGGTAAAAGACCGCCTATAAAAAGACCGATGATAACATATACGTTACCTAAATCAAATTGTAATTCACCGCCGCCGTGCATGGCAAACTCCTGTGTATAGGCAGCAAAGAGCACCAGGGCCGCCAGACCAGCTGAGCCGATGGCATAACCCTTTGTAACGGCCTTTGTGGTATTTCCCACAGCATCCAGCGGATCTGTGATGGCACGAACGCTTTCATCCATTCCCGCCATTTCGGCAATACCGCCGGCATTGTCCGTAATCGGACCGTAAGCATCGATGGCGATGACCATGCCGGTCATGGAAAGCATTGACATGGCTGCCATGGCAAGACCATATAAGCCTGCAAAATAATGCGCAAGACCGATGGCAAGACATATTGAAAGTACCGGAGCCGCTGTTGACTCCATGCTCACGGCAAGACCGGCAATGATATTGGTTCCGTGACCTGTTGTAGAGGCCTGGGCAATATCTCTAACCGGTTTGCGTATACCAGTATAGTACTCGGTAATTATAACAATTACAAGAGTAAGAACAAGACCCACGAGGGTTGAATAATAAATCGACATTGCCGAAATACCGGGGATGTTCCCCATCATATTTCTACATACAAAAAAGAATGCGATGCCCGCAATGATAGCGGCACCGAACATACCCTTGTACAAAGCGCCCATGATATATCCGCTGCTGCCCAGACGTACAAAAAATACCGCAATAATAGATGCAATAATGGAGACAGCACCTAAAACAAGCGGAAATTCAACTGCAATGACGATCTTGGGAAAGAGCAGATTACCAAGAAGCATGGCTGCAACTGCCGTAACAGCATAAGTCTCGAAAAGGTCTGCGGCCATTCCTGCACAGTCGCCAACATTATCACCGACATTATCTGCAATGGTAGCCGGGTTTCTGGGATCATCTTCAGGAATACCTGCTTCAACTTTTCCCACAAGGTCGGCACCCACATCGGCACCTTTTGTAAATATACCACCACCGAGCCGGGCAAAAATGGAAATAAGACTTCCACCAAAGCCTAATGCAACAAGTGCGATTACTGCATCCCTTTGCGGTGTTCCCATATTAATTAAAATTGTATAGAATCCGGCAACTGCCGTAAGGGCCAGTCCGGCAACGATCATACCTGTAACTGAGCCGCCTTTAAAAGCCATGGCAAGGCCTGCTGCAAGACCGTTTTTAGATGCTTCAGCCGTTCTCACATTGGCAATAACCGACACCCGCATACCGATATATCCTGCAATAAAAGAAGCAACGGCCCCGACCAGAAAGCCGATTGCCGTCTTAATCCCCAATGTAAATATAATGATAACAAAAATAATTATGCCGGCAATTCCCATACTTTTAAGCTGACGGTTCAAATATGCAATAGCGCCATCTTTGATGGCGGCTGCGATTTCCTGCATTTTTTCATTTCCTGCCGGCGCGCTTTTTACTACGCTTGCAAGAATAATAGCAAAGATTACCCCCACAATACCAACCAGTGTACAAACCAACGGTAAATAGTCCATTCTTTCCTCCATCTGAAAAGTTTAACTTGTAAATACGGTTTTTTTGTTATTGAAACGGTTCATTCCATCCTTTATCCCTTTGCAAAGGATGGTAACTACTGCATCCCGGGCCCCGGTGATTACCTTGTCTAAAATCTTTGCTTCACCAGCAGAATATTTACCTAGAACATGACCGGTAACATCCGCTCCACCCCCGGAACGCCCGATGCCGATGCGAATGCGAGAAAAATCACCTTCGCCAAAGGCATCCATTAAAGATCTTACTCCATTGTGTCCTCCATGCCCTCCTTTCTCTATTATTTTTATTCTTCCAAAATCAAGATCTATGTCGTCATGAATAACCAACATATCCCTATATAATATTTTAAAATACCCGGCAAGATTTTGAACCGGTGGCCCGCTTTTATTCATAAAAGCCATCGGTTTTGCCAGTATTACATCAACGCCTTCAATTAAACCTTTTCCAAAGGTCGTGTTAAATTTTCTTTTGTCAAGGGATATGGAAAAAGCCTCTGCAATATTATCAACTGTCATAAAACCGGCATTATGACGGGTCTTCTCATATTCTCTTCCAGGGTTTCCCAGCCCCACAACCAGGCGTAATCGTACCGTCATAAACTATTCTTCTTTGCCGGTTTCTTTGCCTGTTTCCTTGCCGGTTTCCTTGCCGGTTTCAGAAGTTTCTTCTCCTTCAGCGGCGCCCTCCTCACCTTCTTCAAGTTCTTCTTCTTCCTCAACCTCTTCTTCTTCAACCTTTGGACTGAGTACAGTCAGGACTGTATAATTAAAATCGGCCTGAATTTCCGCATCACCTTCCAGAGGAATCTCTTCTACATGGACAGAATCGCCCATATCAAGATCAGTAATATCGATCACAATTTCTTCCGGAATTTCGCCAGGAAAGCACAATACTTCCAGGTCATGTCTTATTATCTGGAGTACACCGCCAAGCTCAACGCCCTTTGATTTGCCTTCTGTTACAACAGGAACGTTAACTTTAATTTTACGTTTCATATCGATCTCATAGAAATCTATATGAATAAAATCCTGCGAAACCGGATGTGTCTGCAATTCCTTTATTATAACAGATTTTGAAACGGCTTTTCCATTTTGGATAATAAGGTTTAAAAGAACCTGGCTTACATTACCTTCTTTTAGGACTTCCTCAAAATCACCTGTGTTAACAGACAACAAAACAGATTCTGTTTCCGGGCCGTAAAGCACAGCCGGTATTCTCCCTTCACGTCGGAGAACCCTTGCAGGCCCATTTCCTGTAGTTTTTCTAACGTTTGCTTTTAGGTCAATTTGTTCCAAATTATTTCCTCCTTAAAAATAGTTTCGTGAAAAGTTGTTTTTCACCACTGAGCTCATAGAGAACACAAAGAATATTTTAATTTATTAATTAGTTATCTTTGTAAGCTATGTGGCCTCTGTGGTAAATTCAATTTTTACGAAACTATCAACATTTACTTATACAAACAGTGATGTGACAGAGTCTCCTTTATAGCTTCGGATTATCGCTTCTCCAATAAGTTCCGAAATTGTCAGTACTTTTATCTTGTCACAGACTCTTGCTTTTTCACTTAAAGGAATCGTGTCTGTTACCATAAGACTTTTTAGTTTAGAATCTGTTACCCTGTCCACAGACGGACCGGATAGTACGGCATGGGAGCAGCAAGCATGAACTTCCGTTGCACCGTTTTTTATAATGACGGCGGCTGCCTCGATCAACGTGCCGGCTGTATCGACCATGTCATCAAGGATAATCGCGCTTTTTCCGGCAACATCCCCAATGACCGCCATAGCCCGAGCCTTGTTCGGCGCATCACGACGCTTATCTACAACAGCAAGATCCGCATGAAGCCTTTTTGCAAAAGCCCTTGCCCTTTCAGCTCCACCTGCATCAGGAGAAACAATCACAAGATTATTAGCAAAATGGCTCTTTATGTATTCAAGAATAACCGGTGCGGCAAAAAGGTTATCCACCGGAATATTGAAAAAACCCTGAATCTGGCCGGCATGCAGATCCATCGTAATTACCCTGTTTGCACCGGCGACTTCCAGCATATCCGCAACAAGCTTCGCACTGATTGGAACTCGGGGAGCCACTTTTTTATCCTGTCTTGCATAACCGTAATATGGAATTACAGCGGTTATTCTGCTCGCCGAGGAACGCTTAAATGCATCTATCATTAAAAGGAGTTCTACAAGATTGTTGTTCACGGGTTCACAGGTCGACTGTATGAGAAAAACGTCCTTTGAACGAACGTTTTCATCAATTTCAATCTGTATCTCGCCGTCACTGAATGTTTTGACTTTGGCATTGCCCATCGGAAGGTTGAGATAATCACATATCTTTTTTGAAAGAACGGGATTTGAGTTTCCCGAAAAAATTGCAAGGCCGTTGATTGAATTTTCATCCATATTTATAATTTCACCGATTTAAAAAATGTTGGTTTATAAAACATGGCTGGGGCGGGAGGATTCGAACCTCCGAATGCAGGAACCAAAGTCCTGTGTCTTACCGCTTGACGACGCCCCAAAAAATGCATCATCCTCAATAAATCAGGATTTCCGCACTACCTTTGAAAAACCGGAATTTTCGAATTCTGCACTTATCTGTAAAGGTATCGTATAATGAATCCTGTATTATACATCTATTATACATCCGGCATCAATTATCATATCTGTGAGAAAAAGCTGCCATTCACTATTTTTAGAAAGAACATGCTTTGCCGCACGGGCCTTATTATGATCAGAAAAAAGGCCGAACACAGTCGGCCCGCTTCCTGACATAAGCGCTCCTTTTGCGCCATAGCTTAAAAGTGTTTCCTTTACTGCAATTATTTCAGGATGTCTTGATACCACAACAGTCTCAAGATCATTGTGTAAATCGTACGCTGCATTAAATGTACGTTTCTCCAAAAGAGTTTTTTTAAGAGTTTTTTTACTTTTTGTCAATCCTAAATCGACATTTTTATAAACTTCGGTGGTCGAAACACCAAATCCCGGATAAACCAGTAAAATTTTGTATAAAGGCAGCCCATCGCAAACTTCAAGTTTCTCACCAATACCGCTTGCTCTGGCTGGTTTCCCGAACAAAAAAAATGGGACATCCGCACCTATTGAGGTGCCCATGGCCATGAGATCATCAAGAGAAAATGGATACCCGTAACAGCGGTTTAATCCTAAAAAAACGGCGGCAGCATCACTGCTCCCGCCACCAAGTCCGGCTGCGACCGGTATCTCTTTTTTAATTTTGATTTTAACACCCTCTTGTCTGTTTAATCTATTAAAAAAAAGATCGGCCGCTTTAAAAGCGATGTTAGTTTCATCCTCCGGAACTTCCGGGTTTGAACATGACACGGTGGTCTTTTTAACGTGCGTTGTGAGGGAAATCGTATCATAAAGGCTGACACAACACATAATGGTGACCAGATCATGATACCCGTCCGGTCTTTTTCCGGTTACATGTAAAAACAGGTTTATCTTGGCCGGAGAAAGAATCTTCATAAAGCAACTCAATTTGGGTCAACTATTATAGGACATCATAGCCGTCAAGCAAAAAGGCTATGAACATCGAACGTCCAATATCGAATTTTGAATAAGGTATTCTACCCATTTATAAACTGGTAGAGCGACACGCGGCGCAAGCGCCTGCGCTGCGCGAGCGATTTCATCATTCGATGTTCAATGTTCGATGTTCGACGTTCAAAAAAAGACTTCGCTCTTTAGCACACTTTCAGTTTTGCTTATTCCTTCTCTTTAACGTATATAATCCTCAAATCATAAAGAATGTTTTTAAGTATTTGTTCCTCTTCTTCTGTTAAATTCCCGCGGGTTTTCTCTTCAAGCATATTTAAAATATCGATGGTCTGTTTTGCTATGAGTAGATTTTTCACTTTCTTACCCGAAGCGGGATCCTCAATCGCTCCAAGGTTAACCAGCGCTGATGCGTTCAAAGAGATTATGAAAGTCGGAAAATTTATCTCCGGAAGCTGAGCTTCGGCTTCTTGTTTTTCCGCTGATGCTGCCTCCTGAGCCTTTGTTTCCTCTTTTACAGGTTCCTTTTCGGGTTCTTTATCTTCTTTTTTGAGTTCCTGCTCTTTTTCAGAGAAAATCCTTTTGTCTTTTATAACAAAACCCTTTTCTTCGCCTTTCTCGTCAGGCATTTTTATCCTCCTTTATTAAAATTGATGAACTCGTAAAAAGTCCGATTTAGACTTTTTACGACCCCATCAAAATTCCAGCAACGTGACCGTATTTATCATGGGCAAGTCACGCAGCTCTTTAAGCACATTATTTGGTATAGGCGTGTCTGTTTTAAGAAAAATAATATTGTTTACACCGTCTTCATCCTGGCCTACCTGCATTCGGCTTATATTAATATCGTTTTTACCAAGGGTCATGCCGATACTTCCAATGGCGCCTGGTTTATCAAGATTAAAAATAAGAGCAAGATGACCCTCCGGCATCAGATCAAGCCCAAAATTGTTGATCTTAACTATCCTTGGTTCACTCTTTCCATATATTGTTCCTGACACCACACTTGTCATTTCAGTCGTATTAACTCTGACAGTGATTAGATTCATCAAGTGCTCGACATCGGTGCTGGTTGCTTCAGTAACTTTTATACCCCTTTCTTTTGCAATAATATTTGCATTGACAAAATTTACATCATCTTTGACAACTATTGCGAGAAGTCCTTTTAAAACCGCCGTTGAAACAGGGGCAAGATCAAGATCGCTAAAATCACCATTGTACTCGATCACAACTTCTTTTACAGCCCCTTTGACAATCTGTGCCTGAAGGCATCCCATTCGATCGGCAAGAGTCAAAAATGGCCCCAGCCTGGCAAGAAGTTCGCCTGTAACCGACGGAACGTTTACCGCATTATGGATTGTGCCGTTTTTCAAAAAATCAATAATCTGTTCCGCTACCCCAACCGCCACATTGGTCTGCGCCTCCTTTGTTGACGCACCAAGGTGGGGCGTACAGATAACACGATCGTTTTCAAACAGCCGACACACACCCGGTGGTTCGGTTTCAAAAACATCGAGTGCCGCTCCGGCGACTTTCCCGGATTGTAAGGCATCATTTAAGTCATCCTCATTAACAATGCCTCCACGTGCGCAGTTAATCACCATAACACCGTCTTTCATTTGATCAAAAGCCGCCTTGTCAAGAAGTCCGATTGTGCTTTTAAGCTTGGGCACATGCACTGTTATATAATCAGCCTCCTGGTATAGCTGTTCTATGGAGACGCTTTTAAACCCGGCCTTTTCAATCTGTTCATCTGTGACATTGGCATCATGTATTCTCACTCTCATTTTCAGCCCCCGCGCACGGTCTGCAACAATGGAACCGATTTTTCCGAAACCGATAACACCCAGTTTTTTGTTGAATATCTCTCTTCCCTGAAGTTTTTTCTTATCCCACTGGCCATTTTTTAAACTGGCGGTCCCCGAAGGTATGTTTCTCGTCAGTGCCAGCATCATGGCAATCGTATGTTCAGCAGTCGTTATTACATTACCGCTCGGGGTGTTCATCACAACGATTCCCCTTTTTGTAGCCTCGGGAATATCTACATTATCAAGGCCGATCCCCGCACGACCGACAACCTTCAGCTTTGCTGCTGCCTTCAGGAGATCTTTTGTAACCTTTGTCGCGCTTCGAATAACGAGACCGTCATAATTCCCGATGATACCTTTGAGTTCTTCAGGAGGCAGCCCTGTATTAACATCAACTTCAATCCCCTCTTCTTCCTGAAACATCCGGATGCCGATTTCACCTAGATTATCGCTAACCAAAACTCTCATTCTTTTTCCCTCCTGATTTCTTTAAATTTGACTTCTATAAGTTGTTTTTAAAACCTGTTTTGAGCGACGATTTTGCCGGCTTTTGTTGCAAATTCTTAGGAGGCAAGTGAAAATAAGTTGTATAGATTGCGCCGCAATTTTGTTTGTTTTCAAGGCGCGTTAAGGCGCGCATAACTAGCTATGTAAGCCTTGACGCAACACAGAAAACAAGCAAAAGGGCAAGCAAGATGTACAAGTTATTTTTACTTGCCGACTAATCAAGGATAAACATATGAAATACTGGCGGGCCCCACTGGACACGGAAGAGATTGCCGTCGTCCGGGGAAAAGTTTATATTATTAAGG
>JASJGP010000580.1:0-11952 GCA_033791485.1 Desulfobacterales bacterium
GACCTTTGCAAAACGGCACTTTATGCCCGATTAGCGCTAAAGCTTCACTAAAGTGCCTGCGTCAGGCTCAAATTTTAATCCTCGAAATATTCCATATATTCCTGTGGTTTAAATTTTCGCCTTCCTTGAACTCGAACATAAATTACCATTTTTCAAAGGTCTCGTAATCATAAGTCTTATTTCAAACAGGATTTAAAATAACGATAAATCTTTGTTATTTTCAACATTTTTTCGGATTCTATATTATTATCTATTTTATTTCTTTTATCAATTGGAACATATTCCTCAATATAACGTTCCTCTCTAACTCCGTACTCATTATTTTTTACCGGTAAATCACTTATTATGCCACGGATCCTGTATGAAAAACTGCCGGAATTGTTTTTTAAATCATTTTCCCGCAAAATAAAAATGATATACTCTTTAACCAGTGCTTTTGCATCGTTTCCGGTTTTTCCGCCGTTTACAGTGTTTATGTAAAATGCGTTTTCCTTTAACCACTTTTTTAAATCTTCAAGTATTTTTTTTGCTTGCGGAATAGTATATTTAAGTTCACCAACTAAGTGCCCGCCAACATAGACCGTAAAAGCATTATCTATTGAATACTGCCTTGCATATCCGGATTGCATGCCCCCCAGCGGATCAGGCGGTAGAAACTCACGAGACCAGCGCTTAAACCTGGCAAGATTTATGTTCAGTTTTTGTGACAGCTCCCTGTTGGTGTAAAATTTAATCATGTTTTTATGGTTGATAAGTTGTTATCCCATCTTATCAACCAGATTATTTGTTGTCAAGTTCTTGCAAATATGGTTTTTATGCGTTATATTATTAAGATTGGTTAACCTTGATAATATCGTTGGCCACGAAAAAAGCCGAATTCTTAAGTTTTAAAGTACTGCAAATTGAAAAATATCAAAACAATACCGAATATTCCTGTCGCTATTATAGGGATGGGATGTTTTTTTCCAAAATCTCCAGGCCTCAAGGAATACTGGCGTCTTATTTCCCGCGCTGAGGACGGCATAACCGATATCCCTGAAACCCACTGGTCTGCTGAAGACTATTTTGATAAAGACCCCAAAAAAGCGGATCATACCTATTGCAAGCGGGGGGGCTTTATTCCTCCATTATCTTTTGATCCGGCCGAATTCGGAATTCCGCCCAATACTATTGAAGCAACTGACACTTCCCAGCTCCTTAGCCTGATGGCAGCTAAAATGGCCATTGAAGATGCCGGTTACGGCGACGGCAAATCTTTTGACAGGGATAAAACCAGTGTAATACTGGGAGTAACCGGAACACAGGAACTTGTTATCCCCTTAAGTTCACGACTCGGTTTCCCGAAATGGCGCAGAGCCCTTAAAGACGCCGGCGTCTCTCCTGAAACAACTGAAAGTGTAATTGATAAAATATCCGATTCATATGTCTCATGGCAGGAAAACTCCTTTCCCGGTCTTTTAGGAAATGTTGTAGCGGGAAGAATATGCAACCGCCTGGGTCTTGGCGGTACCAACTGTGTTGTTGATGCGGCATGCGCCAGTTCCATGAGCGCCATACACCTATCTCTTATGGAACTTATATCCGGTAAAAGCGACATGGTTATTACCGGTGGTGTAGACACGCTAAACGACATTTTCATGTATATGTGTTTTTCAAAAACCCATATCCTTTCACCAACCGGAGATGCAAGACCATTTTCAAAAGATGCCGACGGTACGGTGCTTGGAGAAGGAGTCGGCCTTGTTGTTCTTAAAAGACTTGAAGAGGCAAAGAAAGATGGAGACAGAATTTACGCTGTTATAAAGGCTCTTGGAACTTCGAGCGACGGCAGATCGCAAAGCATTTATGCGCCAAAACCTGAAGGTCAGGCGAAATCACTCAAAACTGCATACAGTAATTCAGATGTCGATCCCGCTACTGTCAGGCTTATCGAAGCTCACGGCACCGGAACCATAGTCGGAGACATGGTGGAATTCAAAGCGCTCAATCAGGTTTTCAGTGAATCCTGTGATATTGGCAATACATGCGCACTCGGTTCCGTTAAATCAATGATAGGTCACACCAAGGCAGCGGCAGGTGCGGCAGGCATTATTAAATCCGCCCTTTCGCTTTATAACAAGGTACTGCCTCCTACTTTGAAAGCTGAAAACCCTGATCCCGACCTCAATATAGATAAGTCCCCTTTTTACCTCAATACCAATACCCGGCCCTGGATTGCTGATAAAAAGCATCCCCGTCGATCCGGTGTCAGTTCTTTTGGATTCGGTGGAAGTAATTTCCATGTAGTTCTCGAAGAATACGAACCCAACAAAAAGCAGATTTCCTGGGACGGTTCAGTCGAAATTGTTGCCCTGTCCGCTTCTAGCCAAAAAAAACTTAAGGACAGTTTCAAAATTTTCAAAGCCTTTATTGAAAGCGGCCTGCCTTTTAAAGATATTGCAATAAAGGCTGCCGAAACAAGGCATAATTTTTCACCTGAAGATCAATACAGGCTTTTAATAGTCATTGAACATTCTAAAGATCTGTCTGCTCTTTTTTCAAAAGCCATGAATGCTTTTGAGGCAAACCAGGAAAAATCAAGCTGGAATGAAAATAACATTTATTATGGCTCGAACAAGCATCCCGGAAAAATTTCATTTGTTTTTCCAAGCCAGGGAAGCCAGTATGTCGGCATGGGCCATGACTTGGCCTGCATTTTCCCGGAGGCCCTTGATACTATAGAAAAAGCAAATGAAAAATATAAAGGGAAATCTCGCCTAAGCGATCTTATCTATCCTGTACCGGCTGTTAGTAAAGAAGAAAAGACAGCTCAGGAAGAAAATTTAAAAAGAACCGATGTTGCTCAACCGGCCATTGGAGTCGTAAGCCTTGCAATGCTGAAAATTCTCAGGCGCTTTGGCATCAAACCGGATGTTACATGTGGGCACAGCTTTGGTGAGCTGGCAGCACTCTGCGCTGCCGGGTGGATCGATGAAGATACTCTTTATTTTCTTTCAAACTGCCGGGGCCGGCTTATGGCAAAAGCAGGCAGGAGTAATAATCATGACAGCGGAAGTATGCTGGCTGTTAAAGCCCCCCTTGACATACTTGAAGAACTGATTTCAAATTCAACCTTAGATTTAATTCTTGCAAACAGAAACAGCCCTGACCAGGGTGTTCTTTCCGGCTCAACTGAAGCTATTTTACATGCAGAAAAAATATTCAGGGAAAAAGGATTTAAAACAGTAAAACTGCCGGTATCTGCCGCATTCCATAGCACCTTTGTAAAAGATGCGCAAAAACCTTTTACCGGAAACTTAAAAGATATCAAAATCACGCCTTCTGATATCCCGGTTTTCTCTAATACAACAGGACTCCCCTACCCCTTAGAACCTGAAAAAGTAAAAAAGATTTTAGGTGAACACCTTCTTCAACCTGTAGATTTTAAGAGTCAAATTGAAAATATCTTTAAATCAGGGGTTAAAACATTCGTTGAAGTCGGGCCCAGATCAGTTATGTCCGGTCTGGTGAAATCTATTTTAGCAGGTCAAAGTTTTATATCTATCCCCATGGACAGATCTTCGGGAGCTCGTTTCGGAGTTTCCGATCTTGCAGCAACACTCTGTCATCTATCATCTTTGGGATATCCCGTTAAATTAAGCAAATGGGAACATCCTGTTTTAAAAACAAAAAAGCAAATAATGAGCATTCCTATTTCAGGAGCAAATTACGTAAAACCAAAACCTGAAGTAAAAAATATTAAACCGGAAAATAGTAAACCTGAATATAAAAGCATAAGGCCTACAGCCGAAATCCAAAACAATCAAATAAATGATAAATCCGATATATCCCCGCGACAGCCGGAAAACTTTATTTCACAAAGAGAAAAGATTGACGCAGATTATATTGACGGAAAACTACATACAATGGAAAAGAACGATCAAAATCATTCAAGCTTTATTATCGATTCATTAAGCCTGGTTCAACAAGGCTTAAAATCGATGCAGGACCTTCAAAGGCAGACAGCCGAAACCCACCAAAAATTTTTAGAAACCCAATCCGATGCGAGTCGATCCCTGCAGGAAATGATGGAAAGCACACAGCGACTTGTTGAAGCTTCTCTGGGTATAAAATCCCAGCCTGCAGGACCGGATGCAGAACCGTATAAAGATCGGCAGTCAAAAAGCCTCCCGGAGCAAAGCAAAACAGATACCCTGAAAGACTCTGAAAGGGCAGTCGGCTCCGGCACTATTGAAACGGCGGTTTCCTCCGCCACGGTTAATACCGTTAGTCGTGTTGAAGCACAACCTGTAGAGGTCATTTCCGAATCAGATATTAAATCATCTGTTTTATCACCCGGGCTGAAGCAAAAAGATATAGAAGAGACCTTGCTTTCAGTGGTCAGTCAGCTTACAGGTTATCCCGTCGAAACCCTCGGCCTTGATATGGATATTGAAGCCGACCTGGGTATTGATTCCATAAAAAGGGTTGAAATTCTCTCAACTCTCGAGGAAAAAATTCCTGATCTGCCATCCATTTCACCCGATATCGTAGGGACTCTGAAAACGCTTGGACAGATCGCCGAATACATGGTCAATTCTCTAGCGGTTGACGGATCGATTAATTCTGAAGGCCCCAACAAAGAAAATCTATCTTTTTTACCTGAAGTAAAAGATTCCGGGCCGTCTCACGTCGAAAATAAAAATATTGAAGAGACTCTGCTTTCAGTAGTCAGCCAGCTTACCGGTTATCCAGTGGAAACCCTCGGCCTTGATATGGATATTGAAGCCGACCTGGGTATTGATTCCATAAAAAGGGTTGAAATACTTTCCACCCTTGAAGAAAAAATGCCTGCTTTGCCATCTATTTCACCTGATGTGGTAGGTACGCTAAAAACACTGGGACAGATCGCCCAATACCTTGAAAACGAAAGTTTGGAAACCGTGTCTTCCGGGAATTTAAGATCGAACTCTGTAAACCTTGCTGCTTCAGAGACTCAACCTGCAGATAGTAAACCTGACATCATACCTGAAAATGAATCTTTCCTCCTTTCAGGTAACATTGATAGAAAAGTTGTCTGTGTAGTTGAAAAGAAATTTCATCAGGGAGAAAGGATATCTGTTCCAGACGGCAGAAAAATATTTATTACAGATGACAAAACCGGCCTTTCGCAGGCTATCGTTGATGAATTTGAGTTACACGACATCAATACCGTTCTTATTTCATCAGATATTTTAAAGTACAAAGAAAAGCTCCCTGAAGCTGCCGGTCTTATAATCGTCGGAAATCGGCAAACAGAAAGTAATAACCCGGATTTAAAAGACGCATTTTTGCTGGCAAATCATGTTGCGAATGACATTCTGGATTCCGCTGAAAAAGGCGGGGCAATTTTTGCTACAATAACCAGGCTTGATGGTGCCTTCGGTTTTAAAGGCCGGGGAATTGTTAACCCCTTACAGGGCGGTCTTATCGGGCTTGCAAAAACAGCCGCCATTGAATTCGAAGGTGTATGCTGCCGCGCCATTGACATCGAACCCGGGTGGGAAGAAAACTTGGGACTTGCAAAGATGTTCGTGACAGAACTTTTATATCCCGATCCGTCGAGTCCTGTTGAAATCGGTTTTGCCAAAAACTTGCAACCCGGAATGCGAAATACGCTTGAACTTGAATCGGCACCTTATCCGGCGGATTTAAAGCATACAGCCGATCTCACACCGGATGATGTGATTGTTATCACAGGCGGTGCAAGAGGCGTAACCTCTGCCGCTGCACTTGCCCTTGCAAACCATGGCAACCCGACCCTTGTCCTTCTTGGCCGGTCTCCATCTCCAGCACCTGAACCAAAATGGCTCGCATCATTAGAAAACGAAGCTTCAATAAAAAAGGCCATCCTTAAAAATGAATTGAACAAAAAAAAGGCATCACCTAAAAAGATTGAAGCTAATTATAAAAAACACATGGCAAATCGTGAAATCTCGACCAACATAGCCCGCCTGAAATCGACGGGTTCCGATGTAATATATTATTCGGTTGATGTTCGCAATTTTGACAGTGTTAACTCAATTTTCAATAAAATTCGCTCAAATCAAGGCCCGATAACAGGTATTATCCATGGAGCAGGAGTACTTGAAGATCGTTTTATTGCAGATAAGACACTTAAACAGTTTGAGAAGGTTTTTGACACCAAAGTAATGGGGCTGAAAGCACTTCTTGATGCAACCAAAGAGGACGCCCTTAAATACATTGTTCTTTTTTCATCTATAACCGCCCGATTGGGAAACAAGGGTCAGGTTGATTATGCCATGGCAAATGAAGTGCTGAACAAAACAGCCTGGCAGGAATCGATATTAAGACCTGATTGCAAAGTCATATCCATCAACTGGGGTCCCTGGGATGGAGGCATGGTATCTTCTTCATTAAAACGGGAATTTGCCAAAAACGGCGTACATTTGATTCCCATGGAAGATGGTGCGAAATGCATGCTTTACGAAATGATGGAAGATAAAAGCGCTCCGGCAGAAGTAGTTATTGGCGGAAATATAATTGCAGATAATAAGACAGACGGCAAAATACGCCGGTCTTCTGAAAGAAAGCGGAAAGCTGTTTTAAAAAATAAAGATCCCCTTTCCCTTACTTTTAAGCGTGAGTTGGATGTTGAGAAATACCCGGTTCTTAATTCACACATCCTGGATGGAAAACCTGTAGTTCCTTTTGCTCTGATGACGGAATGGCTTGGGCATGGTGCTCTTCATGAAAATCCCGGCCTTATTCTTTCCGGCTTTGACGACATGCGTATTTTAAAGGGCATCAAACTTGATCAGGAAAAGAAGATAATCCGTCTAATGGCAGGCAAGGCCAGAAAAAATGGAAAGAATTACGAAGTTGATGTTGAACTGCGCGATGGATTTAAAGATAATATGCCGGTAATACATTCACGAGCGAAGGCCATTTTGACTGATGATCCGCCCCTGCCGCCTGCTTTCAGTTCCTCAGAGTATTTTGATTCAAAGACCTACCCCCGTAGCATGGATGAGGTATATGATAAAATTCTTTTCCACGGCAATGATCTTCGGGGAATAGAGAAAATCATCGGTTACTCCTCTGAGGGAATAATTGCTGAAATATCCTCAGCCCCTTCACCTGAAAAATGGATGACAGACCCTTTAAGAAACAGATGGATAGGCGATCCCCTTGTCCTTGATTCAGCCTTTCAAATGGCAATTATCTGGTGCTATGATGAAATGGGAAAGGTATCTCTTCCAAGTTACTTAGCTTCGTACCGACAGTATTGCGACAGTTTCCCTGCAAAGGGTGTTACTGCAATACTTAAAGTAAATGAAGTGACTGATCATATAATGAGAGGAGACTTTACGTTCCTTGATCCTGACAATGTGATCATTGCCAGGTTGACAGGATATGAAGCGGTCTTTGATGCTTCACTCTATAAAGCATTTAAGCCGCAAACGAATTTACCACAGGGTACACTGAGCTCACAGAGATAATTTATAAAACATGATATTCTCTGTGCTCTCTGCGAGCTCCGTGGTGAAAAATGAGTTTTTATAAACCCATCAAACTTGATCTATCTCGTAATCATTTCAAACCTATAACAGCAGCAAACCTTCCCGTAGTCCCCTCACCGCGAAAGGAAAAGAATAAATCGGTATTACACCGGGTACATATTTCGCTTAAATATATATTTTTCTTTAAAACTCCTGCATCACAAAGCTGGTCTGAGCTTATTGCCCAAAAATCAAAATGATCTGAATCATCCTTGTATTTCCATAATTCTTCCGGAATCTCATCTTTATAGTTTACAAATTCAGCACAGCATGGTCCAAGAGAGGGGCTTATACCGGCAACAATGTTTCCCGCTTTTGAGTCAAACTCTTTTTCCATAACACTTACCGTTCGCCCTATTATATTTTTTATACTTCCGCGCCATCCTGAATGGACATTTGCAATTACCTGCAAAACAGGATCATACATGAGTATTGACTGGCAGTCCGCCACCTGTATTACAAGAGATATTTTTTGAATATCTGTGATCATGGCATCACATTCCGGAAGTACTTCGGGATATTTCTTTTTCGGTGGTATACTTTTTTTTGCAAACGCCAAAGCCTTTGCCCCGTGTACCTGCCTGGAAAATACAAGCTCATTTCCATCAAAACACTTGGAAATAACCGACCTGTTTAACTTAACATTTCTGCTGTCATCACCATTACTGTAACTTGTATTAAGGCTTTTGTAAGGCGTCTTGCTGTACCCGTTTTTTCTTGTAAAAATCCCGTGCCGTATATCTGAAAACCGGGATAGATTCGGAAACTGTAAAAATGAAGTGCCGTTTCTTTTAACCGATATCAAGTTCATACCTCGTAATATGTTAAACACCTCATAGCTCAAAACTCTCAGCTCATAGGAAAAAAGGATTTTTCATCATTTAATCCTGCCGCGCAGTCGGGGGCGGGACTATCAGCTCTCAGCTATCAGCTATGAGCTATGTATCACCGGTATCTTTTAACGATTCTTTCTATAATTCTTGATGTAGAAGCTTGGGGTACTACCGGAACCCGCACTACCCTGCCCCCTTTTTTCTTAACAAAGTCCGCCCCTATTATATTTTCTTCAGCCCAGTCATCTCCCTTTACCAATATATCAGGCATAATGGTTTGAATAAGTAAAAGCGGGTCCGGTTCATTAAATAAAATAATATGGTCAACACACCACAGGCTCGCAAGAACTTCAGCTCTTTCGTCCTGCTTGACTATCGGTCTCTTTGCTGACTTTATCAATCTTACGGATTCATCGGAATTTAAACCAACTACCAGGACATCTCCCGCAGAGCGGGCTGCAGCAAGATAGCGGACATGCCCAACATGCAGAATATCAAAACAGCCATTGGTAAATACAACTTTTTTGCCTGATTCTTTAATCGTAGCCACTTTTGCTTGAAGATCTTTTAGTTCTATTATTTTTAAGATTATATCCATAAATCACATAGCTCGTGCCAGAGTGAGCACATCTACTCTTTTTGCACCATCGCTCAGCAGCGTCTTTGCGCACTCATTTACTGTTGCTCCTGTGGTAAGAACATCATCTACAAGTAGTATTCTTTTCCCGGAAACCCTGGAACAATCGTTTACCTTGAATGCATTCTTTATGTTTTTCATCCTTTTTTTGCGGCCTAACCCGGTCTGTGGTTCCGTCCATCTGCTCCTCACAAGTACATTTCTTTCAACCGCAATATCGGACATCTCAATACTCAATTTTGCGGCAAGCTGTTTCCAGTTCCTTACGAGAAGATACGACTGGTTAAATCCTCTTTCCTTTAGCCTTTTAGTGTGAAGTGGAACAGGAATAATAAGATCAATATTCTTAATATCCCAAAACCGAATAAACGCAGCAAAAAGAAGCATTCCAAAAGGCCGGGCCATCTGAATTTTTCCCCTGTACTTTAAACAATGTATAGCCTTCTTAAGTGTCCGGTCATAAATACCGGGCGCACGCGCAATCTTAAACCTTTTTGGTTCCTTTATGCAGTCTCCACAAAGATGGTCATCCCCTTCCCTGCTTTTAAACATCATACCGCATCTTATGCAAATTGGAGATTCAACAGGTGCATACCTTTCCAGACATGCAGAGCATAAATAAGGAGAAAAAAGCCTGTCAAATTTAAAATCACCGTTTAAACAGGAAATAACTCGCTGTTCCTGGGAATCTTGCACCTGATCAAAGGCTAAAGATTTTTTATCCTTCAATTCTTTTTCCGGCAAACCTACGCTTCGGCTCATATTTGAATGAAAGAAAGAATCACATACCGAACACCTTGCCGGAAAAAGTGCCCTCGCAAAAGCATTGATTATCCGTGAATAAATATTATCTACTTTTAAGTGTTGTTCGCACATCCGGTTATTTTCTTTGTTTTTCTCTCTGCCTGAATGCTTCGTACATTACTATTGCTGCTGCAACAGAAGCATTTAAAGAATTCACCTGCCCCATTTGAGGAATTGAAACTAAAAAATCGCAGTTTTTTTTCACAAGAGGACGAATCCCCTTTTCCTCTCCTCCTATAATAATAGCAACTGAACCGGTCAAATCACTCGAATAAACAGTTTTGTCAGCTCCTTTGTCCAGTCCCACAACCCATACCCCTTGTTGTTTCAGGACCTTAATTGTGTCCACCATGTTTGTAATCCGTATCATACGTACATGCTCGATGGCTCCGGCAGATGCCTTAGAGACAGCAGGTGTAGGCATGGCAGACCTGTCTTTTGGAATTATAATACCGTCTATTCCTACACCAAGTGCGGTTCTGATTATTGCACCAAGATTTTGTGGATCCAGTACATTATCCAACAATAATAAAAAACGATTATTATCATTTGCCAGGTCGCTGCCGATAATATCCGATAAATCGGCCATTGCATAAGTGTTTACTTTTGCACTTATACCCTGATGCCGACTGTTCCCTACTATTGATTTAAGCTGCGTAGTTTTTACTTCTTTTACAGGAATCTTTTTAGATTGTGCAAATTTTACAACTTTTGCAATACGTCCGGAAGTTTTATCTTTTGCAATAAAAATTTCGAAAACTTTTCTTCTATCCGCCTTAAGGGCTTCAAAAACAGGATTAATTCCATAAAGAATTTCAGTTTTCATTCTGGATACTTGTTGCTCGTTACTGGTTGCTGGTTACTTGTTTCTCGTTGCTCATTTTGCTTGCCGAGGCATAGCCAATCATGCTTCGCCTAAGGCTATGCCATGGCAAGAGGCGAAGCCTGGTTGCTGTTCGCTGGTTGAAACGAACCTGAAGCCGTTTTTATCCGGACTATTGAACATTTAAACGATAGTTTTCGATAACAGCTACGAGCTGTTCAATGGCCTCAGGAAGTTGGTCGTTTATAATTACATGAAGGTAAAGCTCTTTCTTTGCCATTTCTATTTTGGCATTTTCAAGTCGTCTTGCAATAATTTCACTGGAGTCTGTATTCCTTAATTCCAGACGGCGTTTTAATTCCTCAATGGACGGAGGCATGACAAAAATTGTAACTGATTCAGGGTATCGCTCAAGGAGCCGGATTGTTCCCTGAACATCTATATCAAGAATAATATCGCATCCCGAGTCCAACCCTTTGTCTAACAATTCCGCACTTGTGCCATAATAATTTCCATGAACCTTCGCCCATTCGGCCCATTTCCCGATTTTAATTTTATCTTTAAAATCCTTTTTTGTAATAAAGTGATAGTCGATTCCACTTTGTTCCCCGTTTCGAGGTTTTCTTGTTGTATATGACACTGAATAAAGCATGTCTTGAAATCGGTTAAGGACTGCACTGCACAAGGTTGTCTTACCGGACCCGGACGGGGCGGAAATTATAAAAAGACGGCTCCTGCCGTCATTAATCACTGATCCTGGTTTTAACCCAAATCGTCTGTCTTTTGTGTCGTTCATTACTCTTACTGAGTTTCCTTAAGCATTGAATACCGCTGGGATATCGTCTCAGCCTGTATTGCTGATAGAACAACATGGTTGCTGTCCATGACAATTATTGAACGGGTTCTTCTGCCATGGGTTGCATCTATTAGACGTTTTTCATCTTTAGCCTCATCTTTAAGTCTCTTCATCGGAGCGGAATTCGGTGATACAATTGAAACAATCCGATGCGCAACCACCGTACTTCCAAATCCGATGTTAAGTAAACTTGGTTCCATCTTCACTCCTTTTTTCGTAAGCACTCACAGGCACTACATCTGCGCATGATCAGGGCAATCAGCATAGAAGACTATAGCTGGTCGCCCTGATCACGCACATCTGCAGCACCTGTGAACGCTTACAGAACGGAGGTTGTGTGACCTTTTTGTTCCGAATGAGCGTTAATGGGTACGAATTTTGCGAGCAAAATTCAGGCAGTAATTCTTTTTTTTCTTACCAGCTTATTCTGCTGCTGCCCTTAGTTCCATAGCTTCATA
>JASJGP010000581.1:0-2983 GCA_033791485.1 Desulfobacterales bacterium
CGGGAGCATCACTTGATGTGATGGATAAGATGGCAGTAAATCCTTTAGAAGATGAGCTTAAAAATATAGATGATATTGAAAAAATGACTTCGGTGATTACTTCAGGAAAATACACTATTGTGTTAGAGTTACGACAAGGTACAAATCCTTATAACACTTTAGATAAAGTCAAAGATGCTTTGGCTGTGGCTTCAAGAACTTTACCTACGGACATGGACGAACCTAGTGTTAGAGTGCTTACAATCAAAAGAAATTTATTGAATATTGTGGCGTATTCCAGTACCCTTTCTATGCAAGAACTTAAAGATAAAGCCAATGATTTAAAAGACAAGATAGCGAAACTCAAGAATGTTTCAGAAGTGAGTATTTATGGTGATTCTGATGTTTATTATGATGTAAAACTTGATCTAAATAAAGCAAAAGCATTTGGATTAAGTGTTTCTGATGTCTCTTCTGCAATTTCAAAATTATCTTATATTTTTCCTATTGGTGTAATAGAAGATAAAAAAAAGGGTTTTTTCTTTTTATCCACAGCCAATAGCAAAAATTCTAAAAGAACTTTTGAGGACACACTCTTAAATATAGGAGATACGCAAATTCGTCTTAAAGATATTGCGACGATTGAAAAGCGTTATGAAGATGCATCAACACTTTTTAAAATTAATACTAAAGACGCACTCAATATTTTAGTCAAGCAAAGTAAGGAAGGTAATGCCATTGAAGTAGCAAAGCGTGTGAGCAAACTTTTGGAAGATTTTAAAGCTCAAAATAGAGAGATTAATACGTTTATTTATGATGATGATTCTGAAAAAATTCAAGACAGGCTCAATATTGTTATTTCAAATATTTTGTTTGGACTCATTGTTATTTTCTTCTTAGTAGCATTTTTGATTAATTTTAGAATGGCCACAATTATTGCGATTGGGATTCCTACTTCTTTTGTTATTGGTGCATTTTATTTTTATATTTCAGGGTATACGGTTAATATGATTTCGTTGATCGGTGTGTTGATAGCTTTAGGGATCATTGTCGATGATGCCATTGTTGTGAGTGAAAACATTCAACAAAAACTAGAACAAGGTTATCCTATTAAAGAGGCTACAATTAAAGGCACGCAAGAGATGGCTGAACCTGTGATTATTGCTTCTATCACCACAATCTTTGCTTTTATTCCTGCGTTGATGATTTCTGGAACGATGGGCGAGGTGATTAAGCTTATTCCCATTGCTGTGTCTGCTTTGGTTGCGGCTTCATTGATCGAATCGTTTATTTTCTTGCCTATTCATGCTTCACATCTTTTAAAGGCAGATTCTCGTACACGTTCCTGGGTAAAAATCCATAGCCTTTACAGTACGACTATTCATTATCTTATACATTTTAAAAAAACATTTTTGCTTGTTTTTATCATCTTAACGCCTCTGCTTATTGTCTTAGGGATGAAAATAAGTAAATTTCAAATGTTCCCTAAGTTTGATGCCAGTAGCATTCATATTGCATTTAAAGCAGGGGTAAATAATTCTGTTGAAGATACCAATAAAATTTTAGCTCAGATACAAAAAGACTTATATGCTAAAAAGAAAGAGTTTTATATTAAGCATATAGGCTCAGTAGCAGGATATAGAAAAGACAGTGCATCTAATATCGAAAACTATCCTTATGTAGGAGATATTACGATTGTTTTTGAAAAGATTAAAGCCTCTAATATTGTAGATAAATATATTACCCCTTATCTTAGTTTTTATTATGATTCAAAAAATAGAATACGTGAAGAAAAATCAGCAGAAATTTCTAAAAAACTCTCTGCCTTCATCGAAGCCCAAAATTATAAAGAGCGTTTTTCTTTGGTAGATATTTCAGTGATTCAAAGAAAAGTTGGGCCTGTAAAATCAGACATTATGATAGGACTAGTTTCTAATGATAATGAAAAAATTATTGACACGATCAATAGTCTCAAAGAAAAGTTAAACAAGATAAAAGGCGTGGTATCTGTAACCGATAATATTCAATATGGAAGAGATGAAATTAAACTTTCGATCAATAGGTATGGGGAACAGTTGGGGCTTGATGAAGCAGAATTAGGAGCAATTTTATCAAACTTTTATCTTTCTAAAATTATTTCCAGTACCTTTGATAATAGAGGACTTTTAGAGATTAAATTAGAGAGCATCCAAAAAGATAATTTAGAACATTTTAAACATTTTCAAATTACACTGAACAATGGCACAATTGTATCCTTAAAAGATGTAGTCGATTTTACAATTGTTAAATCTTTTGAAAAACTGAGCAAAGAAGGTGGAGAGAAAAACTTTTATGTTTTTGCTAATGTAGATGCTGATATTATCACAGGCACAGAGGTGCTAAAGATCCTTGAAAAAGATTTAGAAGAGATAAAAGAAGACGGGACAAAAGTTTTACTTAAAGGTGAAAATGAGAAAAAAGAAGACCTTAAAAATGATATGATGTTTGCTTCTGGTTTAGCAATAATATTAATTATGTTGGCACTGTTGTATTTATTTAATTCTTTTAGAGAAACTTTTATGATGCTTTCTGTCATTCCTTTTTCTTTTTTGGGTGTGATTGCTGGGCATATGCTTATGGGCATTAATTTAAGTATGACTTCTTTTATTGGTATGCTAGGACTTGCGGGAGTCGTCATTAATGATGGAATTATTATGGTGATTACACTTAAAAAAGCCAAAGACCTAGAAGAAATTTATGAGAAAGCCTCTTCAAGGTTACGTCCTATTATTTTAACTTCGGTGACTACTTTGGTAGGACTTGCTACGATTATCTTTTTCCCTACAGGACAAGCTGTTATTTTTCAACCTCTAGCTATATCTTTAGGTTTTGGATTGGCATGGGGGACAGTCTTGAATCTATTATATTTACCTGTACTCTATACACTGATTAATCGTAAAAGTCTACATATAAATTAAGGCCATAGGATTTAAACACCATGGCAAAAGAAAAATAGGGGTCACAT
>JASJGP010000582.1:0-6391 GCA_033791485.1 Desulfobacterales bacterium
TGACTTAAGCGGTATTGCAGGAAACATTTCAACGCCTAACGGAAGTTTCGATTTCAAGTCGCCACTGGTCGGAAAACATAATATAGAAAACATCCTCTCTGCCACGGGTGTCGCGATAGCTCTCGATCTTTCTGTGGATGATATCAAAGCCGGCATAGAAAATGTTTTCTTCATACCCGGGCGTCTTGAAAGAATTACCGGAGATAATGGACGTTTTGTATATGTAGATTATGCGCACACGCCTGATGCTCTGGGGAATGTATTGACTTCTTTAAAAGCAGTTTCGGATAAGAAAATAATTTGTGTGTTTGGATGCGGGGGAGACAGGGACAGAGAAAAACGGCCGCTTATGGGCGAGATAGCTGGAAGACTTTGCGATCTGGCAATAGTAACATCGGATAATCCTCGAACCGAAGATCCTGAAAAAATTATCGACCAGATTCTTCCCGGGTTAAAAAAAACATGCGACCATGAATACAGCCTGTCAAGCCTTAAAACCAGTTTTGACAAAACTGGTTTTGATAAAAAAGGATATGTTATAGAGCCGGACCGCAAAAATGCAATAAAGCTGGGAATCGCTGTTTCCCGGCAGGGAGATACGGTACTTATCGCAGGAAAAGGCCATGAAACCTATCAGATCCTGGGCAAAAAAACAATTGCCTTTGATGATAGAAAAGAAGCAAAACAGGCACTTTTGAATGAAGCTCAAAGCACAAAAAACAAAACCGCATAACGCGGAAAACCCTAAATCCGAAATCAATAATCGGATACTATGGACAACTGCCGACATACTTGAAGCAACAGGCGCAGAGCTTATCTGCGGTGATCTAAATTACGGATTTTCGGGCATCAGTATTGACTCCCGCAGCGTTTTAGCAAACGAGCTGTTTGTCGCAATCAAAGGGGAGGTACATGATGGCCACAGTTTTGCTGAAGATGTAATCCGCCAGGGAGTATCGGGGCTTATTATAGATAAAGAAAAGGTAAATGCTCTTCCCGTTCATGAATGGAAAAAAAATAAACTTATATTCCTGGCAGTAAATAATACAACAAAAGCTCTTGGCGATCTTGCCTCTTTTCACAGGAAACGAGCTAATGTGTCAATTGTTGCTATAACAGGATCAAACGGTAAAACCACTACCAGAGAGATGACAGCAGCCGTTGTTGGGCAACGTTTCGCAACGCTTTCAAGCATAGGTAATTTTAATAATGAAATAGGCCTTCCCCTCACCCTCCTCAACCTCGATCACGGCCATAAATGGGCCGTGGTCGAGCTTGGCATGAATGCTCCTGGGGAAATAGCAAGGCTCGGCAAAATGTGCATGCCCGATATCGGAGTAATTACCAATATCGGCCCTGCACACCTTAAAGGGGTTGGCTCCATCGAAGGTGTGATGCATGCAAAGGGAGAACTTTTAGATAAAATCAAAATCGGTGGCACTGCTGTCCTCAATGCAGATGATCACAGGGTTTTGCATCTGGCAGGAAAAACCTCCGCAAATGTAATTTTCTTCGGCATTGCCGATAAAGCAACAATCCGAGCTGAATCGTTTATAGAGACAGACCGTGGTATCTCATTTAACCTTGTTTTGCCGGAAGAAACAGTCACCATAGACCTTAAAATAACCGGCATTTTTATGGTTTCAAATGCTCTTGCTGCAGCAGCCGTTGGATATAAGCTGGGGTTGTCTTCAAAAGAAATAAAAACAGGTCTTGAAGATTTCAAACCGGTCGGCGGAAGAATGAACATTCTTCATACGGACAAAGGAATCAATCTGATTGACGATACTTATAATGCCAATCCCGGTTCCATGAAAGAAGCATTAAAAACGCTTACAACGCTTAAAAAAAAGAATAGAGGGATATTCATTGCCGGAGACATGTTTGAACTTGGAAGACATGCCGAACAGATGCATGAAGAAATCGGTGCTCTGGCTGCCGGCTCCGATATTTCCATGCTTTATGCCACAGGAGAGTTTGCAGAAACTGTTGCATCCGGTGCTGTCGGTGGTGGCATGAAATCCGAAAATATTTTTACAGGAAGTAAAAAAGAAATTTTAGATGATCTAACCGGGCGGCTCAGAAAGAATGACTGGATCCTGGTTAAAGGCTCAAGGGCGATGAAGATGGAAGAGATTGTAGAAAAATTGATGAGTTGTTGAGTTTTTGATTAGTTGAGCTGTAACCACTCAACTACTTAACTGTAATTTTTCCAAAATAGAAAAACTATTACTTATAATTATGCTCTACCACTTACTATATCCGTTGCATACGACATTCTCGGCATTTAATGTATTCAAGTACATTACCTTCCGGACTATTTATGCAAGCCTGACTGCTTTTTTAATCTGCTTTCTTTTTGGTCCATGGGTCATTAGAAAATTAAGCGAAATGCAGGTGGGGCAGTATATCCAAAAAGACGGCCCCGAAGCCCACCACAAAAAAGCAGGCACGCCGACAATGGGTGGAACCCTTATCATTTCGTCAATTGTAATATCAACGCTCCTTTGGACCAATTTAACTAATTTTTATATGTGGATAATACTTTTTGTAATTGTGAGCTATGGCCTTATCGGCTTTGTTGATGACTACCTCATGCAGGTTAAAAAACGCAACAGGGGACTGACCGTTCGGAATAAATTTATACTTCAGACCGTCATAGCAATTGTTGCCGGTTTCCTGGTTTGCTCCCATCCTGGCTTTAATACACAGGTAACGGTTCCTTTTTTCAAAAATATTTCACCGGACCTGGGGTGGGGTTACGTCCTGTTTGCTACGCTGGTTATTGTCGGCGCATCAAATGCAGTAAACCTTACGGACGGTCTCGATGGCCTTGCCATAGGCCCGGTTATTGTCGCGTCAGTAACGTATATGTTTTTTGCTTATATTGCCGGGCATATAAAAATATCCGATTATCTTCAAATTAACTACGTGGCTGGTTGCGGAGAAACTGCCATATTCTGTGGCGCTCTGGCCGGAGCAGGCATGGGCTTTTTATGGTTCAATACATACCCTGCTCAAATTTTCATGGGAGATGTAGGCTCTCTCCCCTTAGGCGCCTCTTTGGGGACAGTGGCGGTTGTAACCAAGCAGGAAATACTCCTTGTACTGGTGGGTGGGCTCTTTGTTGTGGAAGCTCTTTCGGTGATTTTCCAGGTCGGTTTTTTTAAAATGACAAACGGTAGAAGAATTTTTAAAATGGCGCCTCTGCACCACCATTTTGAATTAAAAGGATGGCCAGAGCCAAAGGTCATTGTGCGATTCTGGATAATTGCAATTGCCCTTGCACTTATATCAATGAGCACGCTGAAATTAAGGTAAGCGTTCACAGGCACCCGCATCTGCACGTGCTCAGGGCAACCAGCGTAGCAGACTATAGCTGGCCGCCCTGAGCACGCGCATCTGCAGCACCTGTGAACACCTACAGGACGAAGATTGTGCGATCTTTTTGTTACTAATGGGCGTAACGGATATGAATTAAGATGATGGATTTGTTTGATAAAAAGATTCTGGTTGTAGGCCTTGGAATGACAGGGATTGCGACAGCTCGCTTTCTTAATAAAATGGGTGCTGTTGTTACGGTAACCGACATGGCAAAAGAAGATGAGCTTGGCGAAAGTGTCGCCATCATTCGTAAACTCGGTATAAATATGGAACTCGGTAGCCATGAAAATAGTACTTTTGAAAATGTGGATATTATTGTGCTGAGCCCGGGAGTTCCTCATGCTATCCCCCAGATTCAAAGAGCTAAAGACAAAGGAATTGACGTACTTGGCGAAATTGAGCTTGCATCAAAATTTATTGATCAGCCTGTTATCGCAATAACAGGAACAAACGGCAAAACAACAACCACAACTCTTTTGGGTGAAATGCTGAAAAGTTCCGGAATTAATGTGTTCGTTGGCGGGAATATCGGCAGCCCTCTAATCGGGTATGTTGACAGGGAAGAAAAGGCCGAAATTATTGTTGTGGAGGTAAGCAGTTTTCAGCTCGATACCATAGAAAGTTTCAAGCCAAAAGTAAGTGTTTTGCTAAATATAACCGAAGATCATCTCGATCGCTATCCTGATTTTCATGCTTATGTAAAATCTAAATGTCGGATTTTTGAAAATCAAGATTCCGCTGATACAGTTGTTTTAAACGGTTTCGACCCTTTAATCCGCAAATGCACTGAAAATATAAGCAGCAGGAAACTCTTTTTTACTGCAAGAAAGAAAAACGAAGAAGGAGCAACAGTAAACGGAAAAAATATTGAAATGTTTTTAGAAAGCAGTTGTAAAACCCAAAGTCCTATAAATATCGAT
This sequence comes from Desulfobacterales bacterium, assembly GCA_033791485.1. GTDB lineage: Bacteria > Desulfobacterota > Desulfobacteria > Desulfobacterales > JAUWMJ01 > JAUWMJ01. Next base: position 4,305 of record JASJGP010000582.1, read on the forward strand.
CTTTCCGGCACCAGTATTAAGGGGAAGCACAATATTGAAAACGCTTCCGCAGCGTGCCTTGCTGCTATATCTGCAGGTGGAACCCTTGAAGGTATACAAACTGCGCTTGATAGCTTCAAGGGGCTCCCGCACCGACTTGAATATGTTGCCACTGTTAATGATGTGAAGTATTTCAACGATTCAAAGGCGACAAATGTTGATGCGGTCATAAGAGCTCTGGAATGCTTTAGCGGCCCGTTAATTCTGATAATGGGAGGTCGTAACAAGGGAGCAGACTTTGATTCGTTAAGAGATACTGTTCGACATATAACCAAAAAGATTATTGCTATCGGAGAAGCAAAAGAAAATATATTATCTTCTTTTAATGATGTTGTACCTGTAAATACTGCCTCAACAATGGAAGACGCTGTTTTTACGGCATGCGATGCAGCAAAACCGGGAGATGTTGTTCTCTTATCTCCTGCATGTTCAAGCTTTGACATGTATAACGATTATACCCATAGAGGCAAAGTCTATTGCGAGGCGGTTGAACTACTGAAAAAAGGCGGAGGAAAAGCCTGTGACCGGAGATAAACAAAAACCGCAAGGAGCAGCATACGATGTAAAACTTCTGTTTCCGGTTCTTTTTCTGGTCGGTATCGGTATTGTCATGGTTTACAGCGCCAGTTCCGCTCTTGCATTAAAAAAGTTTTCCACCGACTACTTTTTTTTAAAAAAACAAGCATTTTTTGCTCTGGCCGGCATTATTGCACTGGTTGCCTGCAGACATTTTCCATACAAGTATTTCCGCTCTTTGACATATCCGTTTTTGATTCTTGCTATATTTCTACTTGTAGCTATTAAGCTTTTCGGCCTTGGATATTCTGCCGGGGGCTCTATGCGCTGGCTAAGAATAGGCAGCTTCACGTTTCAGCCCTCGGAATTTGCCAGGTTTGCATTAATAATCTATCTTGCCTATTCCATGGATAAAAAAAAGGAACATATTAAAGATTTTTCCGTCGGCTTTCTGCCGCATCTTTTGGTGCTTGGCATATTTACAGCTCTTATTTTAATCCAGCCGGATTTTGGCAGCGTAGTTATCGTTGGTGTAATCACCTGGCTTATGTTGTTTATCGGTGGCGCACGGGTATCCCATCTTCTGTTATCCATGGCCTTCATTTTGCCTGCCGCATATATTTTTATGATCAGTGCCGAATACAGGATTAAACGAATAGTAAGTTTTTGGGATCCATGGCAATACCCGACAGATGAGGGGTACCAGATTATCCACTCCCTGATGGCATTTGGTACAGGCGGAATTTGGGGAACAGGCATCGGGAAAGGTTATCAGAAGCTGTTCTATCTTCCCGAACCCCATACCGATTTTATTTTTTCCGTCATTGGGGAGGAGCTGGGTCTTATAGGTGTTTTGTTTATTATAGCACTTTACTCAGTTATTTTCTGGAGAGGAATCATTATCGCCAGAAATGCTGAAGATACATTCGGCGCTTTTATTGCAGCGGGACTTACAACAGCAATTATTCTTCAGGTTTGTGTCAACATGGGGGTTACATTAGGGCTCCTCCCGACAAAAGGACTTACCCTACCCTTTTTAAGTTATGGCGGCACATCACTTTTGATAAATATGGCATCCATAGGGATACTGATGAATATCGGAGCAACTGCAAAGGATGAATTGTAAAGGAGGAAGTAATCACGCTATTCGCATAATAATAGCGGGTGGAGGCACAGGCGGTCATCTTTTTCCGGCAATTGCCATTGCCCAGGAGTTTATGGCAAAGAATTCTGAAAACAAAGTTATCTTTGTATCCACCGGCAATCCTTTTGAATTGTCAGTTTTGGATAAAGCAGGCTTCACACTTGAGAAGATAACTGCTGAAGGCATCAAGGGACGGGGCTTGCTGCGTCAGTTGAGATCAATATGGAAAATTCCCATGGGAATATTTGAATCAATACGAATTATCAAAAATTTTAAACCTGACCTGGTCATGGGAGTCGGCAGTTATGCTTCGGGGCCGGTGGCAATTGGAGCCTGGTTTATGAGAAAAAAACTTATTCTTCATGAGCAAAATATTTTGCCGGGGATT
>JASJGP010000583.1:0-3408 GCA_033791485.1 Desulfobacterales bacterium
TACATGTATTCCTGTGGTTAAAATATTCGCCTTCCTTGATCTCGAATAAAAATGAACATTTTGAAACAGGCTCATTTTGATTCATGGTTATAAAAACTCATGCATAAACATCTCGTTTATATCCTCGGGGAAAGCCATGCAAAGGGTTTCGTTAAAAAGATTTCTTAGAGCACCTATATCGGGTGTCCCCAATGCCTGGTTAAAAAATGTCCTGGGTGAAAACAGCAGATGAAATCGCGAAAAGTCATCGGTTTCTTTGCCGGTGAAATAATTCATGTTGAAATTGTAGATACCCATTTTATCGTAGGCAGCCATTGCCTTGGTGAGTCCCTTTGCCAGGTCCAAAAGATCATCCTCCGTAAGTTCAAGGGTGGATCGAACACCATCTACCACTGCCAAAACATCGCCTGCAACCCCCATGGGTGCATATGCGCTAAACCAGTTGCTGCGGCCGATTGTTCCTAAAAATCGTTTCCCGCTTTCTTTTTCCGTTTTAACAAGGTCATCCCAGTAATTTGTTTGATTTTCCTCCATATATGTTTTTGCAGCTTCCAGCTCTTCCCGCATCAGGTTAGGCGCAAAAGATGTGGAAAAGACCTGAAGGTGGGCATGAATCAAGGAGCTTCCTGAGGCCGGCATGTAATTCCAGTTAATAATGTGATACACCGATTCAGGATGTCCGATCTTGTGGATTCTGCTAAAGAAATCCATGGCAAGACGAAATCCCTTTGCAATACGTTCAGGCTTAATTTCCGTCATGGGCATATAGTGCCGGCTGCCGAGTGTTGCCACTGCACCAAGGCTGTCATAAGGTGCGATATTAGGAAAAAGAACCATATCTTCTGAAACCATTCGACCTTCCGGCACGATCTCTTCAGGAAATAAAGGGGTTACTTTCATGACCTTATCCGGACAAAAGGGACAATATTCTTCGGTTCCGGCAATAAGCTTTTCAAAATCCGGCTTTTCCCATTTAAGTTCCATGAAATGGCAAATTCGCGCACTTCTGCCTGTAAGGGGATCTATACGTATTTCACTCGGGATCGATCTGCGTTCCATGTTCTTGGCAGGATTTAAAATGACGGTTTCTTTTTTTTTAGCTTCGAATTTCATGAATCCTCCTTTTATGATCCTCAGTTTTCAGTAAATCCGAATAGTCGTTATATTATGTAAGCCTTCACTGAAATTAGAAATTGGAAATTCCGTTTTCATGCTTTTATACTGTGGAATCATACCTGATTTTATTTTTTATCACAAAAACACGAAAGAAGGAAAGCACGAAACATCCTTTTCCCCTAATTCTTTTTCGTGTTTTCGTCTTTTCGGGCTTTCGTGATTGGTTTTTGTTTTTGGACGGATACTTTCTGTACATTGAATTGCCTGGCCACATGCAGGAAAAGGGAAGCCTTCTTTTTTCCCAGCCGGTTATAGGCCAAATATACTTGGAAATAGCCATCGGCACTGTTCATTATATCATTGGGGGTCAAATTTTCAGCAGTTCCCTCCAGGGGCTGAGCATAAATTATTGTATCAACTTCAAGCACATCAGGATCATTTATTACGTTGAGATTGACCCGGAAAATGTTGGGCCATAAATAGGGATCAGCATAAAACGCTTTTGAGATCATCCAAAGTGTGTCTCCTTTTACAACAGGTTGCGCATATCCGGGTTTGTATGCTGGAACAGAAGAGGCAACAGATGAAACACCCGGCTTGGAAGAAGGATGATCTGATTTTTCACTTAAATGTAATTCTTCAGCAGATTGATCAGAAACTTTTACAGCCTGAGGAGTTGTCTTTTTCTGAACCTCTTCAGGCGCTTTAAAAGAGGGTTTGAATAAATAAAAAATACCGGGTAAAATGAGCAACATAAGCACAATGAGTAAACCCACCCACTTAATGATAGGAACTCTTCTGCGAGAATCCGGTTTTTCGGAATTAAACGCTGGAATATCCCTAATATCATCAATATATTCAGGGCGCTCATTCTCATAGTTCCTGTTTATAAACCTTCGCAAATCTGCCGCCGGTTTGAAAAAAACCCGGTTTTGTGAGGGAATTTCAATCGGCTCACCGGTTTGTGGATTCCTGCCCGTTTTGGCGGCTTTCCATTTAAGCTTAAAAATCCCGAGACCGCTGACTCTGACCTTGCCGTCATGGGAAAGCCTGTCATCGATAATGGCTGACATTTCTTTGAGCAAGCTGCGTGCCACAGTCTTCGAGACTTTTGCTTCATCAGCAATACGTTCCACCAAATCCGAAAAGGTTATCTTATCATTTCTTTTCATGTTTCCGGTCTTTTACGTTATTCTTGAGGATGGAACTTGTATTGAAAAATACGATTCGCTTTGGTGGCAGCATCATATACTTTTTAAGGTGTGGATTATAGGCTTTCCGTTTTGGTCGTATACGGGTCCCAAAGGTACCGAGCCTGGGTATAGAGAATCTGAAATCTTTATCTAACGTTTTTCGGAAAATCTCAGTTATATGGCCCAATAACCGCCTGATTTCACGTTGCGATTGCCCTGTCCTCTCAGATAAACTCTTAATAAATTCATTATTATTCACAGGCGGCTCCGTAATATAGAAAGGATTCAAGGGGTCGAGTGCTTTGCGCATACTTTCAAGTTCTCTTATCCCTTTTGTAGTATCTTATATTATCAGTCTCAATATAATCTGGGTCCCGGAATAGCAATCTCCGGAATTCCATTAAATATGTCAACGGATACAGAATTCGCAAGCATTTCACTCGAATCTTTGAATCCTTGACTCCTTGTACCCTCTGAGATAGTGCCTCTTCAATTGACGATGACCTATTTATTTTGCCTTAATCAACTACAACTAAACGAGAGCTGATCTTTATTAAATATCGTATCATTGAGTCTTCGTCAATGCAATATCCGGGAAATATCCTGCAAACTTGACGCTTGCAGCATTTTGTTATAAAGTAACAGCTGATGAATTGCGAAACCGGATGCCGGAGAATACAAGATGATTTTAAAGAAAAATAAAAGCAAGTTTATTAAAATAGATGAGAAAGTGCTTGAAGACGAGGTGGGATCGGCAGTAACCGTTATCGCATCAAATACTCGTTTCACAGGTAAGATAAAAGGAGAGGACACCCTCCGTATATCCGGCTATTTTAAAGGAGAAATCCACTGCAGACGGATGGTATGGGTTGATAAAACAGGAAGGATTGAAGGAACAGTTAATGCCCGGAGAGTTATCATCGAAGGAGAAATCAATGGGTGTATTGAGTCGGCAGACCATGTAGAACTCAGGTCGAACGGCCGAATGATAGGCGATATCAATGCAGTTAAAATCACGATTGCCAAAGGCTGTCTTTTTGATGGCCAGGCCAAAATCATACGAAAAGAAAAAAGCCCATAAGCTCTTATCCAAGTCATA
>JASJGP010000584.1:0-4167 GCA_033791485.1 Desulfobacterales bacterium
CGAATGTCCATCCGAGTGGGGGTCGGAAAGAGAAGAAATCGATGATGCCCATGCGGTGATCGGTGTAAAATACAAGGACGCCATTCAGGTACTCGGTGCCGGCAATTTCGGCGGCTAAACCGTTGGCCGGCAATCGATAACGGCGTTTTATACAAGATTTGCAGCAGCCCTTCGGCGGCTGCAAATCTTAAACATACTGAGGAGGTTCTTATGGAGCTTAAAGAATATTTTGAAAATATAAAAGGCCTCGGCGTTATGGCGACGGCAGATAGCAGTGGTAAGGTGAATACAGCGGTCTATTCCAGACCCCATTTCATGGAAGACGGATCACTGGCATTTATCATGCGGGACCGGCTCACTCACGAGAATATCCAGTCGAATCCTCACGCATCCTTTCTGTTCAAAGAGGACGGCGCCGGATATAAAGGAAAGCGGTTATACTTAACCAAAATTCGAGAAGAAGAAAACTCTGCCTTGATCGCTTCGCTGTCTCGGCGGAGCTACCCTTCTGACGAGGAAAGCAAAGAATCGAGATTCCTGGCGTTTTTCAAACTGGACAAAGAACTGCCCCTTATCGGCGATAAATACTAGATCCTATGAAAAGCTAAAGGTCATTTAAGCTTGCGAAATGGGATTCGGCAATCCCGTTCAAGAGTAAAAAAGATTGAACTTGGATGCCTAAAATGGTGGTATCCGGATGACTCATAAAATCTTTTAGATGCGGGTGCCGATTGAGCAGTCGGGTTTTAATCTGCTCTTTTTCCCGTTTGTCGTCCATGGGTTGATACACTCCGGTTACGGTCAGTGCTTGAACCTGTTGGCGGGGATTAATTTCTCTGGAATCGATGAGCAAACTGACCGCAGGATTTTGCTGTAAATTTTTGTATTTTTTGGTGGAATTGTGGGTGGCCATATAAATTTTCCGGCAGGCTTCATCGCAAACATATGCCATCAGTGAACAGTATGGAACGGCATCAGCGGATGCTGTTGCAAGCACGCAGATGTCTTTTTCTTTAACCAGAGCTTTCATTGTTGCAAGCATTAGAAAATACCCTCATCTAGTGGATTGCCCGGATATTTTCTGAATATCTTTGGATAAAGGGGCAAACCTACAATTTTAACTTATATCTTTGAAATTTAAATAGTCCCGTCTTCCTTCTTCAACACGTTATGTGCCAATGACCCATAAGCATGCCAGCCCAATAATTTAAAATTCAATGCAGCGGCAACAAGAACCACAACTATCAGTCATCTCACTTAAGACCGGCCACCGCTTCGGCAATATTGAAACAATAATCCCCTATTTTTTCAAAGTTTGTCAGCATGTCAATAAATACCAGACCGGGATCAAGTGCACAGTCACCGGATCGAAGCCTCGAGATATGATCCTGGCGCATATTTTCTCTCATATAGTCGATTGAATTTTCTAATGCATCCGCTTCGTTCATGAAATTTTCATTGTGATTTTGCATTCCTTTGGTAACAAGATTGAGAAAGTTTGTTACCTGACCTGAAATTTTATTAATGTCCGTCATGGCGGCAGGCGTAAACTTCAAATCGTTTTCAAGATAGTCTTCCATCAATTGTGCGATATTCTCCACTGAATCACCGATTCTTTCAATATTATTCGTCATCCTCATCAAACTGGAGATTTCTTTAGCCTCAGATTCATTCACCTCACTTTGATAAATTCTCGTCAAATATGCGGTGATTTCTTTCTGCATGGCATCCAAATGGTTTTCAATACGTTTCCACTTGCTTAACCTGTTGTAATTTCTGTTTTCTATACAATCAATGGTATTTTTAAACGTTATAATAGCTGTTTCGGACATTCTGATAATTTCACTCCGGGCCTTGGCTAAAGCGGCGATGGGCGTATCAACGAATCTATCTCCGAAGTTAGGCAGCCTGTAAATATCCTCCGGCTCTTCATGTTTCGGAGACAACTTAATCGCAACCTTGATCAGCAAGGGGAGAAAGATCAGAAATACAGATGCATTGAGAACATTGAATATGGTATGGCCATTGGCAATATATCGAGCGACATTGACCAACTCACCACTTACTACTTGAGTGGCGGGTCCTGCACCTAACTGACCGGTAATAAACTCGATTACACCGATAAAGTACGGGAAGATTAAAAGCATTAAGCCGACACCGATAACATTGAACATCGTGTGCGCCCTTGCGGCTCTGTGTGCGTTTATATTCGTAGATCCAATCGTAGCCAATTCAGCCGTAATGGTGGTACCTATATTTTCACCAAGAACCAGTGCCATAGCACCCGGAAATGTCAATAATCCCTGAGTAGCTAATGTCATTGTTAATCCAACAGTGGCAGATGACGATTGAACCATAATTGTCAGAAAAGCGCCGACCATTACGCATAGAAAGAGGCCGCCAATGCTGCCCGGGTCAAATTTGGTGAAAACTTCAATAAAGGCCGGATCGCTTTTAATGGGCGACAGCCCGAGTTTCATTACAGTCATACCAAAAAAAAGCAGGCCGAATCCTAAAAGGACATCACCAATATATCTGTATTTCTTTTTTTTGGTAAAATATTTAAGTGATACACCGATTGCAATGGCAGGCAGGGCCGCCTCGGTAAGTTTAAAAGCAATTAGTTGCGCTGTAACCGTGGTTCCGACATTGGCGCCCAAGATAACTCCCACTGCCTGTTGTAATGTCATTAATCCGGCACTAACGAAACCGATCAGCATGACTGTCGTAGCCGAAGATGATTGAACCATGGCGGTTATACCGGCTCCCGTGATACAGCCGACCACCCTGTTTGCAGAAACAGCACTCAGTATCTTTTTAATTCGTTTGCCGGCAGACATCTGCAAGCCTTCTGTCATCATCTTCATGCCTAAGACAAACAGGCCTAATCCGCCGATTGTTTGAATGAGAACATTTATTATATTCAATTTCCTATCCTTTTATCCTTGATGAACTCGTAAAAAGTCTTTGAAAAAGCGTTGGATGGCGTCGTTCCAAGGCGGCTATGCATTAATTCTAACTATGCTAAAAGTCAAGTGGGAAAAGAGTGAAGACCTTTTTAATGGACCCCTTTATACTTTCCCATGACCCTCTAACCTTTGCCTTTCTCAGTTCGCTGATAACGGTCTGAAGATCAGGATTACCGTCCACTTAGAATCAGATGAAACGATCCCCCAAAAAGACCTTATTTCATCTTCTGCGGAAGGGCTTCCCGGACAAGATTGTCAGAAAGGGATTGGGTCTCACCCCATGATATACAACCGGTGGGACAGACCAGGTAGCACGCCGGAGCCAGCTCTTTATTCAGACGATCAATACACAGGTCGCACTTGACCGCAGTTTCCTGGTCATCATTATACTGCATGGCCCCGAATGGACAGGCCTCCAAACATTCTTTACAACCGATGCAGACTTCTTTATCGATTAATACCAGCCCCTTTTCGTTTCTTGAAATGGCATCTACCGGGCAAGCCTCTTTGCACGGTGCATCGGCGCAATGGTGGCAGTAAACTGGATAAAAATCGGGAGATTTTTCAATGACACGTACCAGGCGTGGACCCACACCCAGTTGATGCTCCTGTTTACATGCCACCTCGCAGGCATGGCAGCCCATGCAGTTTTTCCTGTAAAACATTAAAGAAAACTTCGACATCGTTTTTCCTCCTCATCAAGTATGATGAACTTGTAAATCATCCCCGGACACAACGAATGAAATATTTATTTGTTTTATAGTAGCTGAGCACGTAAGCCCCATCAAACATCACGATCCAGGCATTGTTTTTATTAGGACCGAATGTGGTGGACGACCAATAGCTCAGCGTATCCTGAAAGGGGACCTCTTTACGAATCACCGGTCGGTATTTTCTGCGATCCAGCAAGGATTCCAGCTCGCTGACCGCCGGAATTCGCCAGTCGTTCTTATCGTTTAAGGACAGTTTTTGGGCGTAAGTTTGTGCATCGTGCCAGGACATCCGTCCCGGAGACTCACACTGCCATTCCAGGCCGGTTTGAGGATCAACCCAGGTCCCCAAATAGTCATATCCCGGTTTTAATCTCACCATTTGAACCATAGCCGATAGGACTTTTGCCAAACGTTTAATTCTTTATCATTCTTAAACCCTTGACCCCTTAACTCCTTGAATCCCTGAATCCTTACAACCTACACGG
>JASJGP010000585.1:0-11236 GCA_033791485.1 Desulfobacterales bacterium
CCCCCACCTTGAAACAGCTTCTGCAAGATCTGACTCATTCATCGTTAAATCAGAGATACATCGCTTGTATGTTTTATCAGTCAGTGTTGGATGACTGGAAGATCTACTCATTATTTGAATACCTATGAATTAGCGACCTTATGGAATTTATGAACATCAGGCTAACGTCCGCCAGTGAGCAGCGGTCTAAATGAATTCCAAACCTGCACGGCCTTAACGTAAAACCGCTATATACACGCCGTCTGCTCCAGTGGCATGGTTATAGCCTTTCACTACTTCAAGGCTTCTGTAACAAAGCATTGCAATAGCCCTTCATCTTCGTATAGCTCCCGGTATTCCGCTAAAGGAAGATTCCCTTCGTTATATTGTTTCTCGAAAAATATTCGCAAGCGCCATTCGTCTGGATCGGGTTTATCAAAATCAAAATCGATACCACCAACATCGGCTGTGCGATATAGGTCTACTCCCACACCATGGGTCACGTACATCCAATTAGTTCCGGGTATTGATTTTCTACCACGATATTCGCTTTGCAGAATATCCTGCGGTTTTTCTAAATTAAAGGCTCGCACCAAAAGTTCCTCAGCCCATGCTTTTTGTGCATACCAAAGTGGAATTAGCTTTTTTATTTTCTCTAAATTATCCATATTCCTATTGAGCTATAACATAGATTAGACGGCCTAATAGCCGTATTTAATTACGGCTATTTGCCGCTGTAAAGTTAAAAAGTATAAACAATACAACTTATTAGTATTTATCTTTGTTTTATATTGAAATGTGAAATGCGGCTAAAATGCCGCATATTTCTAATAAGCGACAGTTTGGCCGTATAGTACTTTTTTCGTAAACTTTAAAACAGATCGATAACATAGATCAAAATGTTTGATTAATGACGATATTGGTTTTGGAAATGCGCATAAACATATAAAGAAGTGTTGCATTTGAGGAAATCTTTCGGTGCTAAACAGGTCAGTAGGGTTGCATTCAAAACTGCTATATAAATCTCTAATATAACAACCGCTTTAAATCAAGGATAAACAATTCCGGATCATCTTTAAAAGCGTTGGAGCGATCCTAAGGGACCAAGGGGTCAAGAATTCAAGGGTTCGCGCGAAATACATTATAATTACTGAGTGTTATACCGCTTAGATGCCGGCTGAAGGCTAAAAGCTGTATTTGATTTCGCAAAACAGACGGTCGTTGTCACCGATATTTCTGTACATTGCAAGATCGCCGGATTGATAGAGTACCACTCCGCCTGCAATTTCAATAGAATCGGTTACATCGAAGTCAGCGGAGAAACGTTGAAAGGCTCCATCCTGGCCTGTTCCGTTAAATGCGGAAGCCAAAAGCGTTAGGGTGAGGGTTTCATTTAGAAAATCTCTGGTTAATCTCACCACCCATTGAAATTCATCCTCCTGTGCTTCGTCCGGGGCAAGTTCTAATCCATCGTCGAAATTGTTTATATGCCGATTTACCGCCTCCATGCTCACGGTGGTGTCTTTGAAGCCTGAATATTCAATCCCTGCCAATACATCTACTCGACTGTATTCTTTTCCAGGGAAATTAAAGAACTCGAATCCGACTATGTATGCAGCTTCTGTCTTTAAAAGCCAGTTGCCCACTGCTGCGTTAAAAGCCGCACCAAGCATTTTCAGGCGTTTGTGTTTCCACTCGATTTGCGGGGGCGGTCCAGCGGATACAAGTTCCATATGCGGCATGTCATTATAATAGTCAGCCCAGTAAAATGCTATATCCCATCCACTGAGAATTCCATTTATAGCAACAGCATATTCTGTATTTTTACCGCCGTGGTCCGGTTTATCTTCATGGGGCGGCGGTTGGGACCCCGGATAAAAGTCGCTGCCGTATTCCGGGCTCTTGTTAAACCGAATTTCATGAATTGCAATGCCGGTCAGGCTCCAGTCACCGATATAATAATCAAGTTTAGACATTGCAACCGGAAGCCTCAGGTCTTCAATATCGGTTAAACCCGGCTCGCGGATGTCCAAAGGGTTAAGCACATCCGTAACCCGAATGTTGTCTGATTTTCCCCACACTACGATCTGGCGACCAAGTTTAATATCAAGGCTTTTTGTCAGACTCCCCTGGATATATGTTTCTCCAAGCTCAAGCTCTTTTTCGTAATTGTCCAGCACTTCATCTGTAAATTCATCCCGACCTTTGATTGCGTATGCAAAATCGTATGCTCCCTTAGCACTTATGCGTGCCTGCCATGAACTGGAAAATTTAGCGTTTAATTCAAGATTAAGTTCTGTGCGCAGGCGTGACAGGCCCCGCCAGTCGGTTTCATTTCCTTCGGGTTTATCATGGGCAAAATTGTAGGAAGCGCCGAGTTCGACATCGCCGGTTAAACTGAAAATAGAGGGTTTAATTTTCTCTTTTGACAGCTCAGGCTTGGACTCTTTGGAATCATCATCAAACCCTTCTAATAACTCATCGGTGGCTTTACTTTTGTTGGCATCTTTTGGTTCATCATCAAAGCCGTCAAGCACATCTTGAATGGTATCGGCAGCTGCATCAGGCTTTTTATCATCGAAGCCATTCATCATTTCATCAAGCGTTTCATCCTCGACAGCAAAAGCCGGCCCTGGAAATAATAAGGTAACCGCCAAGAGGAAAACGAAACATGCAGCAATCATACGGTTACCCCGCATCAGCTTTTTAGGATCCGGTTTCAACTCCTACAATCCTTTTTCCATTCTCCGCACAGTAAACATATCAAATTCAAGGCCCTGGTTGAATTTTACGTTGTTTAGCTTCAAGATGGTTTTATGTGCGGTATTTTTCCCTTTTTTCTTTTTTACATGCATCTCGGTCGCCACCCATATTCCGTCGATAAGGTCGAGCTTTTTAACGTCCATATATTTCTTGTAACCGCCGTCTCGCACCCAGTGAAGAGCCCGGATAACAAAAAAGTTGTCCTGGCGTACAAAAATAAGTGATTTTTCATATCCTGTCTCTTCGATTATATCTTTTGAGCGGGGAACCGACCAGATCACCCATGTTTTTATATCGTTTACTTCTTTTTCTTTGGCCTTTTCATAAAAAGTATAATCGTAGTCCTCAAGGTTGCGGGAAGTCATATCCGAATAGGTTAGATCCGACCCCATAAAACTACCGCTTTTATCGGTTGAGGCAATCCTTTTGGTTTTCCTAAGTGCAGGAAGGTACAACCACTGATCATCGTCCTTATCGGGATCGTCATAATCAAAAGTAAGGAATGCCGTGTCCTTAACATCCGCCGGATGTTGAAAGAACATCAATTTCAGTGTATCCTCGCTTTTGTCCTTGCTGAATGTATGGATTTTACGAATTCTTTCTTTACCCTTTTTATCGATCAAAATCATTTCCATGTCAGAGATCTGGTTGTCTCCATCATCCCGCGCATCCACCTTTTCCATGATTGACCGTGCTTCAGGATCATCAGCAAACGAGTAAGGAACGGCAAAAAGTAATACTAACAAAATTATAAAAACCGATGTAAGGTATCCTTTCTTTGTATTTTTCATGATAGTTCTCCTTTTTAAAGCGGTATTATATAAATTTGAATTTCCTTTTAAACTGTTTGGCATTTAAATATCAACCATTTTTACCGTGACATCCCAATAATGGCTGATGATTCTATCAATTGCCCGCTTGGAATGATAGCCGTTATAAACACCATAAAAATAAAGTTCTTCTCCAAATTAGTTGGAGAAGAGGGTCCAGGGATTCCAGGGGTCAAGGATTCCAGGGTCTGTTTTCTAAAAATATTATTAGTGCTTTTAACATTCTTTCGATCTCTGCGATGTCTTTTTTTGCTGTATCCCATTCACCTTTATCAATGAAGCCTAAATCTCCGGTTAATAATATCCGGGTCTCCAGTTCACCAACCGAACCATAACAAATGTAAAGAATCCTCATGTAGTCAAGGGTTGTCCTTCTTCCATATCCTTATGCCATCTTAGAAGGAATACATGCAGCGGATCTTCTTATCTGTGAATTTAGACCGTTTCTTTCTTCATTGGTGAGTTTTGCTGTTATTTGATGGACATAGACTTTTACATAGAAATACCGTGTTCGACAAATATGGGTTGACTTTTAATTTAGGTCGGACTATTTTTTGTTGACATTAAATTCCGGTCAAGAAGGCTGGAACTTAAAAACAGACAAACAAAAACAATTTAATACTGACAAGATTCAATAGCCACGAAGGCTCTACAGGTCAGAAGACCTGAGCACTCGTGGCTTTTTTTTTGAGGTAGATGAAATGAATAACTTAAAAAAAATATTGGTTTGTAAAACTGCCCTACTGATGGTGCTCATTCTTCTGGGACCAGGAGATTTTTCAGTCCAGGCACAGGTTGATGAAATCCGTATTGCAGACAGCAAGGGGGACTGGGGTTATCCGAACCCCTACAGGCACTATCCGCGAGGGGCCGGCTATATTCGCATGAGTTGGGTATTTGATACTCTTATATGGAAAGACGAGAAAGGCTATATCCCGGCTCTTGCAAAGTCCTGGACTTACGATTCAGAGGCGTTGAGCTTTACCTTTGAACTTAAGGAAGGTGTTAAATGGCATGATGGTAAACCTTTTAGTTCATCAGACGTTGTATTCACCATTAAATATTTTAAAAAACATCCTTACAAATGGGTCCCAATGGGCGACGTTTCAGGTGCAGAAACGATTGGACCTAACAAAGTAAAGATAAAGCTGAACAAACCCTATGCGCCATTTCTTGCTTATGTTGGAGGATGTATGCCGATTCTTCCAAAGCACATATGGCAAAACGTAAAAGACCCTAAAAAATATTGCGATGCTAAATCCTTTATCGGAACCGGGCCATATAAATTCGTTGATTTCAGCAAGGCCAAGGGAACTTATCTATATAAGGCATTTGAAGACTATTACCAGGGCAAACCCAAGGTGAGCCGCCTGATATATATAAAAGCGGGCAAACCTCTTATTACTCTATCCACCGGAAAGGTCAATCTGGCCAATATTAAGCCAGACATGGCCGAGACACTGAAAAAAAGGGGGATGATAATCCTTGAAAATGCACGGGGCTGGAACAAGAAGCTTATGATCAATCACAGGATTGCACCATTTAACGATAAACGTTTTAGGAAAGCTCTAGCCTATGCTATTAACCAGAAGGAAATTATAAACAAGGCACACAGGGGTTTTGGTTATCCGGCTTCCTATGGTCTTCTTTCACCGGACCACGAGTTTTATAACCCCAACACTCCGACCTATTCTCCAGATCCGGCCAAAGCACGACAAATTTTAGAATCCATAGGCTACACAAAAGATGCTCAGGGAAATTATTCAAAGAATGGCCGATCTCTCAAAATCGAACTTTTGTCTTCAAACATTACTGTGGCAGGCGAATCCGTGGCGGACAGGGACGGTGAAGTGATTAAACGACAACTGGAAGCAGTAGGCATCAGGGTGGATCTTTTTCATTTAGAGCAGGCAACCACGGACGCAAAGGTTAGAAAATGGGATTTTAATCTTGCCATCTCCGGACACGGCGGATTACTTGGGGATGCAAGGATCCTCAACCGTATGATAAACCCAAAGGTCACCGGCTCGGTTAACTCCGCACGTTTTGGGGCAAATAAAAAACTTCTTAAACTGCTCAAGGATCAGGTTGCTGAAATGGACGTTGAAAAACGAAAGGCCATTGTATTCAAAATACAGGAAATTTATGCGGATGAAGTTCCGGCAATTTCACTTTACTACCCGGCTTCAATGGCTGCCTATAACCCTCAAAAAGGGATCAAGTGGTATTTTACCCATGGCGGCATCGGGTTGGGCATACCTATTTCTCAAAACAAGATGTCACTTGTAAAATAAGGCCCGCTGCATCATGAACATAAATTCAACTCATTTCATGCCAAGACGACTCGGTCTGCTTATCACCTTCGGTCTGGCCACCCTGGCAATGCTCTATTTAAGCTACACTTTACCACGTCTTTTGCCTGGTGATTTCATCACGGCGATGTACGCCAGTTCCCCTGTTACGCTTTCCGCAGAACAAGAGGCTGAGATGAGAGCTTTTTACACAGAAGATCCCGGCTTTTGCAACTACCTTCTTAAGCTGGTTAAACTCGACTGGGGATATTCCTATGCCTTTTTGACCCCTGTGTCTGCACTCTTTTTTGAGGCACTCCCCTGGACTCTGCTTTTGTTTGGAACGGCTCATATTATTTCCATTTCCATAGGATTTATAGCAGGTGTGGAAGCCTCCTGGCGACAGGGTAGCAAGATGGAAAAGGGTCTTGTCGGAGGCATGACCTTTTTGGAGGGTATCCCCGAAATCAGTACCGGTGTTATCCTGCTTGTTATTTTTGCCTTGAATCTGAGGTGGTTTCCTGCTGCCGGAGCAGAAACGACCTACGCGAATGTTTCCTTTACGGCATGGGTGGTTGATGTGAGTCACCATTTGGTTCTGCCCCTTGCCACGCTAGTTCTGGCCTACATACCAGGCAACTTTTTACTGACCCGAAACAGCATGATTATGGTCATTAAAGCGCCCTTCATAACAACAGCGCGTGCCAAGGGCCTGCCGAAAAGAAGAATAAGATACGCCCATGCAGCCAGAAACGCTTTGTTACCTCTTGTAACCCGCTTCGGATTGCGATTGGCCTTTATGGTTACAGGAGTTCTTGTGGTGGAAAAGATTTATTCTTATCCAGGCCTTGGTACACTCCTTTTCAACGCAATCCAGGTCAGGGACCTTCCGGTAATTCAGGCTGTTGTCCTGATATCTTCCTTGATGGTTTTAACCATTATTCTGATCCTGGAATTCGTTTATAGAATAATCGATCCGAGGCTTGAATATGCACGTTGAGTTAAACCGATATATTTTCCGGGACACATGGTTTCTAACCGGCTTTAGCCTTGCAGTATTATTTGCCGTTACTGTAGTAGCAGGACCGTCGCTGGTTCCTTTTGATCCATGGGATATGTCATTCGCTCCAATCTCACCACCTTCGGTGGAACATTTCCTGGGCATTAACGACGGAGGGCAGGACATCTTTTCAGAGCTTATCTTTTCTATTCGCAACACGGTCAACTTTGGCCTGGTCAGTGGCCTGGTGGCGCTGGGACTTGGAGCTATAATCGGGCTGGTTGCGGGATGGCTCGGCGGATTTATTGATATGCTCTTGATGCGCCTGGCAGACGTTCTGTTGGCCATTCCGGCCATCATGATACTTATCCTCACCGCCGCTCTTTTCCGACCTTCGCCGTTTATGCTATCATTAATCATGGCAGGCTTGATGTGGCCGACTATTAGCAAGGCTATACGGGCACAAACCCTCACCCTGAGAGAAAGCCTTCACGTAAAAGCTGCCGCTCAAATCGGTGGCAGCAACTGGTATATTATTCGTCGCCATCTCATGCCCGAAATCTTTCCTCTGTATCTCATCGGCCTTGCTGCGAAAATCAGGATGGCCATGTTCATGGAAGCATCTCTGGCTTTCCTTGGACTTTTCGATCCTGCCCGGAAATCGCTTGGCATGATGATAAGCTATGCTGTTAAATATTACTACATGGATGTCTGGTGGAACTGGCTCCTGCCACCGATTCTCTGTCTATCCTTATTGATTATGGCCGTTACATTCCTGGCTATCAGTCTGGAGAAGGTGCTTGACCCACGCCTTAAAGAAGCTTTTGGTAAAAATTAGATAAAAACGTTATGTGTATTGAAATCAAACAGTTAAGTGTTATTTATAAGGACGGTTTCCACAGCATCCAAGCATTGGAGGAAGTAAGTCTGGCAATAACTTCAGGAAAGTGTCTGGCCATAGTGGGAGAATCGGGATCAGGTAAAACCACTCTGGGAAAAGCCTGCATGGGTCTTCTCCCCTCAAATGCAATAAAAGAAGGGGAGATAAACATAAACGATCGGAGGATCGATAATCTAAGGGAAGCCGCTTTAAATCAAATCCGCTGGAATAAAATTGCTATGGTATTTCAAAACGGAGCTGTAAATCTTAATCCTGTCCATCGCATTATAGACCAGGTGGCAGAACCGTTGATCCAGCGTCGATTGTCAGGTCGGAGGGAAGCAAATCTAAAAGCGAAAGAAGCCCTGGAGCAAATGGGAGTTGCCGGTGAGCATTTATATCGCTATCCTCATCAACTTAGCGGGGGGCAGACTCAACGTATCTTACTGGCCATGGCCATAATTCTCGATCCTGAAATAATTATTCTGGACGAACCGACCTCCTCTCTGGATGCTTTAAGTAAGGTTTTTATTTCTGGCGTAATCGATCAGTTTAAATCAAACGGTAAGGCCGTCCTTTTAATTACCCATGACCTTGAAATGGCCGCCGGCCTTGCCGACACAGTGACAGTACTCTACCTTGGCCAGATATTAGAAACTCTTCCTGCCAATGACCTTTTGTTTAAACCGCTTCATCCTTATACCCTGGGTCTTGGCCGATCATACCCTACCATGACCACAACTCGTGACCTTGGGGGTATTAGAGGTGACGCCTTTTACAGACATGTTCATCAGCACGGGCGACACGATCAGGATAAATACAAGCACACCCATATTCAAATTCCTGATTCGAGTCATAAAGACGGCCACGCTCCACCTGATGGATGTATTTTCCAAAGCCGTTGCACCCAGGCAATCGATAGGTGTCAAAATGAAAGAGTAGATCTTAAAGAAATCGGCAAACACACAGTTCGTTGTCTTCGCAACGGAATTGCCGACATACTTAACCTTAAAGGAGTAACCAAAAGCTATGGTGATGTGATAGCCCTTCAACCGACAGATCTTACTTTAAAATGTGGTGAGGTCTTTTGTCTCGTTGGCGAAACCGGCTCTGGCAAAACCACTCTGGCAATGATTTCCGCAGGCATGCTTAAACAGGACAGTGGCGAAAGATCTTTTGAAGGGCGGAATATAGATCAAAGGGCATGGCAGGAATATCGATCCATGGCTCGCCGCATCGGTTTGATATACCAGAACCCCGCTGAATCGATCAGCCCCAGGTTTTCCGTTTTTGAGGCTGTAGCAGAGCCCCTTAAAATTCACAAAACAACCATGACCAGAAAAAATATTGAAAATCGCGTTTCCAGTGTTCTGGCACAGGTTCATCTTTCTACTGATCCTTTATTTTTAAAGCGTTTTCCCCATGAACTGAATATGGGAGCCATACAACGGGTTTGCATGGCTCGCGCCCTGATACTTGAGCCATCTTTGCTTGTGGCTGATGAACCCACCAGTTCCCTGGATCCAAGTGTTCAAGCCAAAGTGTTAAAGTTGCTTTTGGATCTCCAGACCGAGATGGGTTTATCCATGCTCTTTATCACCCACAACATCGCTGTGGCTCGAAAGATCGCAGACCGTATCGCTGTGATGCTCGCCGGTCGCCTGGTTGAAGTTGGCCCCGCCGGCATGGTTTTATCCGCACCGCGTCATCCCTATACCCGGATGCTTATCGACAGTGTAAGTGGTTCGGTCAAAATTCCTGTTAGAGCTGAACCTGCGATATCTTTTGGTTGCCCCTTTTTACCCAGATGCCCCCGTTCCAAGGACGTATGTCGCGAAAAACCGCCGGAAATGAGCCATGTGGATCTTTGCCGGGTAAGATGCCATTTTCCTTTGACTAGTAATCGTTTATATGAAAATTAGAATTGATTGTAAGAAAAATCGCCCGTTCGTTAAAAGTATTGTAACATTGTGACGTTTATCGATTCAAAAATTCTTGTTTGATATACCTTAAAAATTGGTTTTAGCCAGCACAAAATTATACTATACTGATACACAGAAATTTTCATGTCCGACCGGGCACGACGTAGCATGAAACCTAAGGTTCGTCCGGGGAATCGCCTAACGAACCGAACTAAGATTGAAAAACGAATGTTTGTTTCTAATGAATATGTTTCATTGTAAACGATGAAAGGCGGTGAGTATGAATCATAAATCAATCAGCCCGGAACTTATAAAAGCAACTATCAATTTCCACGGCCATTCCTGTCCCGGCCTGGCCATCGGCATACGGGCAGCGGAGCTGGCTATAAACAGATTCGGACGCTCAATGGATGAAGAAATAGTTGCGGTAGTAGAAACCGATATGTGCGCTGTTGACGCCATTCAATTTTTATTAGGATGCACCTTTGGAAAGGGCAATCTGATTCACCTGGACTATGGAAAAAGCGCTTTTACTTTCCACAGCAGGCAGAGGGGAAAATCGATACGAATCGTTGCAAGGCCAAATGCCATCGGTGACCCGGACGATGAACTTATAGCCCTGAGAACCAAAAAGTTGAAAGAAAAGCTTACTCATGAAGAACAAGCACGTCTGAAAGAAGCCATTGCAAAGCGGATAAAACGGATAATGGAAGCAGATATTGATAAACTTTTCGAGGTAAAGCCCTCAAAAAAACCCGTACCGCGTAAAGCCAGAATACTGGAAAGTATCATCTGCCAGGAATGCGGTGAAGCAACAATGGAGTCCCGCATCCGTCGGCTTTTCGGCCAGTCCCTTTGCATCTCTTGTTTTGAGGCTGTTGAAAAGCGTCTTTAATCGTCCCGTGAGAGCCGAATCAATACTTTGATTTTATGGATCTACATTGGATTTTTTTTCGCCAGATGAATGACAGCGATGCCGTTTGTAAGTTTCCTGTAGGTTGCGTGCAAAAATCCGATATTTGTTAAGATATTTGTTAGCTCGTCAGGCGAAGGAAAGGTTCGTATCGACTCAGGAAGATGAATGTAGGCCCGCCTGGAACCGGTAATCGCTTTACCCAAAAAAGGAATGATATAAAACGAATAGAAATCGTAAAACAGGCGAAACAAAGGAGAGGCTGGTTTTGAAAATTCCAGGCACATCATCTTTCCGCCCGGTTTCAAAACACGATACATTTCTTTAAACCCTTTTTTCATATCTATAACATTTCGGATTCCAAACCCTACCATTGCTGCATCAAAACTTTTGTCTTGAAACGAAATTTGCTGAACATCCCCTTGAATATATTCAATCCGCTTTCGAATTGATAAATTATTTTTTTTAAATCTGCCTGAATTTATCATAGCACTGCTGAAGTCATATAAGATTACATGACCTGTCGGGCGGACAGCTCCGGCTGCAAGAATAGCAAGATCTCCGGTACCGCCGCATACATCAAGAACCCTGTCTCCGCTATTTAAACCCAGCATGCGGACAGCTATTCTTTTCCAGATATGATGAATACCGAAGCTTA
>JASJGP010000586.1:0-5514 GCA_033791485.1 Desulfobacterales bacterium
TGGCATCTCCTGATTACCACGAGCTTGCAGGGAAGGGAAAAGATCTTGGGAGTGCAGCTGTTTTTATCAGTATTGTTTTGGCAATCACATTATGGCTTTGCGCCATATATATTATGCTGTTGGGTGGAGGGAAATAACATTTTATTTTCCTGGTGGGTTTTTTTCTTTAGATTCTTCGTCAATTTTCCTCAAACCGTCAATTAAAAGACCCATAAAATACCCTAAAACCGGGGCTTTCATTTCATCCGAAGGTAAACCAGGAATAAATTTGAATCTACCCTTTTTTTCTTTTAGAATTTTAAAAAAGGCTTCCTTGCCCTTAATGTCATCGTATTCAGCGCTGATAAGATTTCCATCCATGAAAGACAGCTTTGCTTCTCCTCTGGATAAAGATAAATTTAAAAGACCCGTTTTCTGGTTTGCATTAAGGCTTTGAAATAGTTCGGGAGGTGGTATTTCAGAGAGCTGTCCGCTCATTCCGGATGCAAGTTCTTCAGACATAAAAATATTCGATTCGGCAAGTCTTCGAGTAAGAAGCCTATTAAAATACATTTGAAGTGATGAAGATTTCTTTAGGACTTTTACAAAATCTTTTCCTTTAATAGACAAAACGGTGGCAGGAGACAAAACTTTTATTGTAGCCCCGACAGGATTACCGCTTATAAGACTCATTTCACCAAAGACCTCACCTTTTTCCAGGACAGACATACTTATTTCATCTTCGTTCAGCACCTCAACCTTGCCGGAGGCAACAATAAATAAATTTCTTCCTGCGTCCCCTTTTTTGATAATTAAGTCATTGGGAGCAAATTTTCTAAGCTTTAAAAAAGGTATAAGGTCTTTCAGGTTGTGTTCATCGATGGATTGAAAAATAGAAAATTTGCTCAGCAAATTAGCTATTGCGCCGATATTACTTTGGTTCTTATCAGCTTTTATTGCTTGTTTTATTTTGGCATTTTTCTTGTATTCAAGCGTAATTGAGCCGGTGCACCCGCTGCAGTTTATTACACATTCTGGAACTTTATCCATACTTTCGTGATTTATTAAGACGTTCGTAAGATCTCCTATCAGCTTACGGCATGAAGGCTGCTCAAAAGGCATTTTAATGACAGCCGTAGTAATAAATTCCTTTACTTTTTTATACTCCAGCAAGATGGCATTGCCTGTCAATTTGAACTCATCACCTGCCTGGTAGTAAGGGCAGTCTTTTTCTTCAATAATTGTGAAAACTGAATTTTCCATTTTTACTTGGCGACTTACACAGGGCGAAGTCTGAAATTTAAAAATCCCCAGATAAAACCGATAGAGCCGATAAATAAAGTAAAGAGATCAATATACTTAAAATAGAACTTGTAAGAGATGGTCATCCGTTTTTCCGGTACGCCAATTGTAGCAGGAATAACCCGCAGAATCCAGCCGTAATTCTTCTTCCCGATTAAAACCTTATTCCAGGTCAGCCGATCGATTTTTTTTACATCTGTAAGCAGCAATAAATTGCCTTTATCAACCTTTTTCAGCGATTCAGATTTAATGCTCGGTTTTTCCATGATATTTGTATCGTTTGCTTTTACTTCGACGAATAAGTGGCTGGATTGAAAGATTCCTTTGTTCAGTATGGTTTCAATCTTTAATGGTATATATTCCAGCGGGATAAAGGTTGCCAGAAGATAAACCAGAAAAAAACCGATACAAAAACCAAAACTTCCTTTGAGCATCATAAAAATAAAGTGAGGAACCGTAGTCATTCTTACCAGTAATACAGTTGCTAAAAAGGCTATGGCTCCAAGGATAGCAGGCACAACCGGGGGCACATTAATAAAATGTTGGGGATTTAAATAAAAAAGAGCCAGGGACTCGGAATCGGCAAGGATATAGCGGATATATTTTATATAGAGAAAATATAATATGCCTGCACATGAAAGTGCATATATTGAGATTTCAATTTTTTGTCTCAGCTTCATGGCAAGAAAAGGATAGATTTGAATACCATCGATCAATTTGTCAAGGGAGCCCCATTCACAACGATATACCTTGATTTTTCTGGTCTTTCCCCTGGGCGTAAAACTAACTGACTTAACCAGGCCGAATGCTTTTTTGTCAATTTTATCAGCGGTATTTTCTGAAAGAAAGATTTCGTTGCCCTGTCCTATTTGCTCTATCCTGGCTGCAACGTTCACAACATCGCCAAAAACATCACTGTGCTCAACAATTGCTTTTCCTGTATGTATTCCGATTCTCACCTTAAGCCCGAAGTTTTTATCCTGTCTGCGGGTTTTTTGCAGGATTTGTTGAATACCTATGGCGGCTTTTACAGCTTGCTCTGACCTGCTGAATGAAGCCATAATGGCATCGCCAATGGTTTTGATAATCTTACCTCTAAATTTTTTTATTACAGCGAAAATCAAACGATTATGGTAATCGACCATTAGGCGGCCGTTAATATCACCACGGGTATCCCAGTAGCGGGTGGAGTCCTCGATATCAGTAAACAGGATGGTAATCTGTTTTCTTGTGGATTTAATCTGGCGGGTAATTCTACCCCCAAACCGTCTACGGTTTTCTTCAGTCACGCATATCCTCCAAACACATATTCCAGATGAGTATAAATTTTAAACCCCTTGTGTCAAGAGAGAAAGCGTAAAATAGCTTCGTCATTTTTTAACAGATGGGAAAAGAGAAAGATCAGTATGGGGAAGGAATTTTGCTGCGGAGAACCGGTTCATGAATTCCTGGTTTACGTTTAATTCAAGATAGGTGATTCTATCTCTTATTATGTCAATTTCTTCATAAGAATCATTCGATGTCAGTAGAAGTGTTGCACCGCCAAGGGAGCTGTTTCCCAAGGATTTATAAACATTTGCAGGCAAATCAGGTAGCATTCCGATGGATATGGCTGAAACAGGGTTAATAAATGAGCCAAAGGTTCCGGCCACGAAAAAAGTTGAAAGATCACCAGGCGACATCCCAACAGAAGATGTAATGGTTTCAAGTATTGTGTACATGGCAGCCTTGGATCTAATGAGACTGTCAAGATCTGCCTGGCTGATGGTAAGATCATACCCAGTGGAAGATTCTTCTGAAGGAACAACCACAAGGTGCAGGATGCCGGCTATATTTTTTATTTTATCTTTGCACACAATAGGGAGTAATTTTCCCCTGACATCGATCATGCCTGAAAGGAACAGATGGGCGGCAAGGTCGATCACCCCTGATCCGCATATACCTTTCGGTGCTTTGTTACCTATTGTATGTATTGTAAAACCATGAGTTTTCGGGTTAATACTAATTTTATCTATTACGCCGGGGCCTGCCATCATCCCCATTTTCGATACTCCTCCTTCCAGTGCCGGGCCTGCTGCTCCTGCACAACCGATAAGCCAGTTTTTATTCCCCAGCACCACCTCTGCGTTTGTCCCCACGTCAACCAGAATAGCAGTATTTTTCATTTTGTTCATCCCGGAAGAGAGAATACCTGCGATAAGATCTCCTCCGAAATAACTGCCGATATTGGGGAAAATGAAGACTCCGGCAGCAGGATTAACCCTGATACCCAAATCTTTTGCCCTGACCAGACCGGGTCTGTTTATGACCGGTATATAAGGTTCCCGTATTATCCAATGAGGGTTAAGACCCATAAAAAGGTGGGTCATTGCCGTATTGCCGGCTATTGAAATCAGGTTAACATCATCAGGCTTAAGGTTGCAGGAAGTGCACAGTTTCCCGATCATTTGATTCAAGCCGTTTATAATCAGTTTATTAAGTTTTTCGAGGCCTTCTTCCTGATCTGCAAAATGTATTCTTTCAAGTATATCAGGGCCAATAGCCATCTGGGGGTTATCAAAGGAAGATTCAGCCATAACCTTAGCTGTTGTTAGATCTAAAAGGCGTAATGCAATCCTGGAAGTGCCCAGGTCAACTGCCATGCCTGCAAAGGGAGCCGGATCCTGCATGGATTTGATGCCGGTTAAAAGCCACCTTTTTTTGTCTCTGAAAAGAACGCAGCGTAGATTATAATCCCAATTTCTCAGGCAGTTCGGTAATTTCTTTAACACGGCAAGGTCGATATCTATTGTATCGGTTTTAAGCTGTCCTTTTAAAGCAGCAAGGAGACGATCAGCATCGGCTGTATTATTTTGCAGTGTCGGAGGGGGGATTGAAACGGTTTTTACCCAGCTGTTGTTTTTTTCATTTGTTTCTACTCTATTCATACCAAGTGATATCTATCATATCAGCTTTGTGTACGCAAATACAATTCTTGTCAGATGAAATTTTAAAACCACGTACTTTGTGCGTAGATTCGCAACTATTTACTTAGTCAGCCTATCCACCTGAGTAGTTACGTAGATTCATTACGCTATCTGTGTTGCCCGATTATTACTTGACATGTACTAGTAATTTTAATACAATGAATCGTTGTGAAAACAAGTATTTATCAATATGCCAGCTTACCTCTCTTATGAAAACCATTGATTACAAACCAGCCTTAATTTATTTCATAGCCTGCATTCTGCTTACTGGCTATGGCCTTGTAAACCCTGCCGATTGCATGGGAAAAAGCATATTTACTATAAGAGTAAAAGAAAATCAGGGAATTCGGGATATTTCAAAAAAATACTTAGGCGACCCCAATCGTTGGGAAGATGTGCTTCGTGCCAATGACCTTAAATCGCCTGACGAGATTAAGCCCCGAATGCTGCTTCGCATTCCTGTGGGAGAGGTTTTTCAGGCAAAAAATGAGTTGGAAGTTTCGGGAAAGCTAATACAAAAGGCAACCATGGCAGGTGCAAAGATCTTTGCTCCAAAGATCATTGCCAAAGCGATACAGCTAAGAGATACCGCTCTTTTAAAGCAGAAATCAGGTGAATTGCATGAATGCATTAATCTTGCAGGTTCAGCAGCGACCGAGGGTAAAAAAGCGCTGAAAATTTGTATCTCGAATCAAGACGTTCCTGCACAAGCTGTTGTGAACGACCGCAAGGGTTATGTTCACAGCCGGAAACCGTCAGACAACCTGTGGAAAGATGTTTTCCGTTATGATATCCTGCACGAGGGTGAAAGAATACGGACATTGTCTGAATCTTCTTGCGATATTCTTTTCAGAAACGACAGCAGGCTGCGGCTTAACGAAAATTCCCAGGCGTTGATTCGAAAAATGCGTGCAAACCTGCTGGAAGATACAGGAGAAGCAAAAGTCAGCCTGGTTAAGGGAGATGTTTTTGCTCTTCTTGCCGCCGGCAAAAAAAATGATCGGTTTCAGCTGGATATACCTGGAGTTGAAACTAAAGTGGATTCCAAATATTTCTGGGTTGGCCGTGACCGGCATGGAGCCCGCTTTGCCAATTATGATGGCAAGCTGGAAATATCATCTGCGGGAAGCAAGGTTGTACTGAAAAGAAACCAGGGCTCTGTTGTTCTTCATAATAAAAAACCGACATCTCCACGGGAACTTCTTGCCAGCCCCAGACTACTCAAGCCTGAAAGTGGTGTTGAAGAATTTAATGTCAACATACCTTT
>JASJGP010000587.1:0-8289 GCA_033791485.1 Desulfobacterales bacterium
TGCAGTAAGGGTTGCGCACTTGATAAAATGAAAACCATCTCTTTCATTAAACAGCCATATATCATCAAAAAGGGTAACTCCTCAGATTGATAGGCTGAAGACTGTTAGGAAAAAGCGGATTTTATAGCCATGTTTGATGCAAGAATCACATTCCGCCAAAGTACTTAAATCGTGCTTTTCTGACCTCTTCAGCCTGACTATGTGAGTAGTTACCCTGTTGTTTATTCAGTGCCCCGTTTGAGGAAGACAAACCGCGGACGCTCCTTATCCCCGGAAGTCAAGTCAACAAGTTGTATTCAAAAGCTCTTGACACACAAGTGTCCTGAAAATATACTGGTTCTTAGAAAAGCAATGTCTTATCCCTGACCTAAAAATTTGCTATTCTTGTTCTTAATTCATTAATCCTTAGATCTTCCCGCAAGACGGGATGGTCCAGACTTTGCTTTGCGGCCTCGGTGCTTTCCTTATGACATTCTACTCAGCTCATTGACAGTCATTCGAGCACGCTGAGGTCATAGAGATAGACATTTTTCTTGCCTGGTTGTTTGAGAGGGAATATCAGAAAAAACTTTCAGTCGTCGGCATGCTGATGGGAATTATAGCCGGCATAATTGTTTGGTTATCGAGACCGAAAGAAACGCGAAGCATCAGGGGTAATTGATTGGCATGTCGGCAAGAGACCGAGTCTTTGAAAGGGAGAAAACAAATGAAAAAAATATCGAGAAGGCGGTTCATCAGGGATACTGCAATAGTAGGAACTGCAATTATTACTGTCCCGACCCTGCTCATCAGAAAGGCCCCAGCGGCCTGGACGCCCGGGACAACGGTCCATCCCAATGTGGATAATCTGAAGGTGGTTGGGACAATCGATTCGATCATGACCAGGGGAACGGAGACGGATATTCCCTGGCCACGCCAGGAGGAGCTGGTTGTCAAGGAAAGGGTCTGGGAGGGGATTGACCGTTTGGTCTGCGGCCTGACCGGGTTGAACTCCCCTGAGAAGGCCTGGAACACCATATTTGTAAAACCTCCAGGTAAATCCTGGTCCGATACCGTGGTTGCCATCAAGACAAACAGCACTGCACAGCAGCACACCAGAAGCGCGGTTATGTCCAAGGTCTGCCATGCCCTTACCGACTTGGTTGGAGTGAATGCGGGGAATATCCACATATACGATGCCTGCCACGGCGGGAGTATGCAGGCTGCCACCCCTTTTTCGGATCTTCCCGAAGGAACGCTTATCGAAGGCCAGTGGGGCGGTTTCAGCGGTTCGGCCACTGTCAACGGGCCGTGGCCAAACGCCGGCGACACCTCCGATTGTCTCAAGCAGCTTGAAGACAGAACAGTGGATGTCCTTGTCAACATCTCCATGTGCAAGGGACACAGTGAGAGGTTCGGCGGTTTTACCATGACAATGAAGAACCATTTTGGGACATTTCATCCCCGCCCCGGTCATCGCAAGGGCGGATTTGAGTACCTCCTGGCCATCAACCAGACACCTCAAATACTTGGCCAGATGGATGCAAAGACCGGAAAGGTGCTTTTCCCGAGGCAGCAACTCTGCATCGTGGACGGGCTTTGGGCCAGTGATCCCGGACCGGGGGGCGAACCTACCCACCAGCCCAATTTCATGGCCATGGGAGTCCTTCCACCGGTCGTGGACTATGTGGTAGCAACACAGTTCAGGGCAGGTAAGATGGGATGGGATGTAAACATGGAAGCCGCTGCAAGAATGCTTACCGAGTTCGGTTATTCAAAGCCGGACCTGCCAAACAACGGCCACATTTTCATGGTTTAGAGGACGATCCGCTTGTTCGGAGAAAACCTGCATGCATAGTAGCATTCTGAATCAAAAAGGTCCCTTTCATAGGATACCAGCAACGGCCGCGCTCGTCCTGTTGCTGCTGATTCTTTGCCAGTGCTCGCAGTCCAATACAATTGCCGACCACCCCTTACTTCACGGACTCGAGTTCAAGAGCTTTGAACAGAAAGGGCCATTGCTTATCTACAATCGCAAGAACATCTTTGAATACATGAACGGCGAGGCTGAGAACTACCTGCCCAATGGATTCATCATCCTTTATGTGGGTAAATTTCTCGTTCAAGGAAGAGACGCAGAGATGCTAATGGAGGTCTATGACATGGGCTCTTCAAAGGGGGCCGGGTCGCTTTTCAGGATTTATGCACGGCCCCCCGGGGAGGCCCTGGCGGGGATATGGGAGGGCGCCTGGAAAAGCAAATCCCGCTGTGTGTTTCACCGGGGGCCCTATTTCATTCGCGTCACGGCAAACCCGGCCACCGGTCCTGACTTCCTGCCTTCACCCGATAATATAGAAGCCCTGGCCCGTGATGCGGACCGGGTGCTTAGAAAATAAAGACTACTGAAGTTTACTACGGGGATTAGATATTCCATATACCTTTTGCAACTACTAATCCTTGTTGCCGCTTTGGCTTTTTTGCCCGGGATTTTCCTCTGACCCTTTTACGGTTTCTTCCACAGTACTGTAAATATCCTTAAATGTTTCACTGAACCCGGCTGGTGAAACCCTTCCGCCTTCAATAAATTTAATAACGATTTCTTTTGCTGCCCTTAAAACCTGTTCATCCATGGATGCCATTTCAGATACCTTTTTTATTGCTGTTTTTGTGCTTTATGCTTCTCACATTTGTTTATTTAAGACAAAGGGGTTTGTGTGTCAAAGAAAAAAGGTTTCCAGAAATAATGGATGTGGGAAATTGAAACAGCGGCAGAGTTAATAATGAACAATACTCAAGCCGGGGTAGGCGCTCACAGGAGGCATATTGTGCAACCTTTTTGTTTCGGAATGGGCGTGAACAGGTATAAGCCGGGTTATATGATTGCGACATTCCAAGGTTCTAAATTGTTTTAATTTTTCCTTCTTTATAGACCTTTAGGAAAGCTTTTACAATTACAGCATCAAACTGGGTCCCGGCACCTTCATTAATTATCTTTAAGATCTTTTTTTCCTCCATCCTTTTTCTGTAGGCACGATCAGAAGCGATAGCGTCATAGACATCAGCTACAGAAAGGATACGTGCTAAGAAAGGAATCTCTTTCCCTTTTAACCCATCAGGGTAACCGGCCCCATCAAAACGTTCATGATGACATCTTATCACCTCCATTTCCCTATTCCACTGACCAAGCTGCTTTACTATGTTTGCTCCAATTACCGGGTGCTCTTTGATCTTTTCAAATTCTTCAGGTGTAAGCTTGCCGGGTTTGAGCAGGATATCATCCCTGATGCCTATTTTTCCTATATCATGAAGATGGCCTGCGACATTTAAAATGTCCAGCTCCTCGGATGTGCACCCGAGTTCTTTTCCGATAACTATGGAGATACTAGTCACACGGGTTGAATGCTGCCTTGTATAAGGATCTCTGGCTTCTATTGTATTTACAAATGCATAAAGTGTTGCAAAAAGATTCTCATAGATATTCTCATAAAGGGCCAGGTTTTCAATCGCAAAACCTGCATTTTGCCCCATGAATGAGAGATAATACAGATCATTTTCAGTGAACCTTTTTTCTCCCTTTTTTATTGATGCCGTCAACACACCAAATACTTTATCCCTGATAACAAGGGGAACAATCATAAATGACAGTATCTCATCAGGTAAATCATAGGTTCCACTATTTCTTGAAACAAGCAGCGGCATTTCATCCGATACGCTTTCCATTATTATCTTATTTATACCTGTTTCAGTATATGAATTGTCATCTGTGTTTGAAATAGTTGGTTCGATAACTTTAACCGGGTCATTACATTCAATATTTTGAAATTCTTTAGCTGCATCGGAGGTAGTAACTTCTATGGGAGTTTTTATTTTATCATCAATCACATAAAAATGAGATTCATCTGCATGGGCAATTTCTATTGTCATATCAACCAGTCGCCTGAACACATCAGAACTGATACCGATAGTGGAAAATACGTTCATGATCTTGTTTAAGGTGTGAAGTTCATCCACCTTATATAAAAGTTCCTCGTTTAACTTTTCCAGCCGTGCCTTACCCTCCACTTCTTTTTTTAAAATCAGGTTTTCAATAAACAGTTGTCGTTGACTAAGCACGCGCTGAGCGCAAAGCTCCATCTGATTCAAGTCAACCGGCTTGGTTAAAAAGTCGACAACACCATTTTGAATGGTTCTGATAGTATTATCTAAAGAAGGATAAGCCGTCATGATAACTACAGGTATCGTATTATCGGTTACCCATATATGCTCAGCAAGTTCAAGACCATTCATTTCGGGCATATTGATATCTGTAAAACAGCAGTCAATTTGATCTTCTTTAAGTATTTTTTTCGCCTCAATCCCGTTATTAGCTGTTACAACACGATATCCCTTACGCTGGAAATACTCACTGGTAATACCTAAAATACTCTCTTCATCATCTACAAACAGGATTGTTTTTTTATTTTCATCATACATTTTGTAAATTTCCGGAAAGATATTATTGACGGCCTTGGTGATACTTTTTACGAATTCATTAATATGGATGTGTAAATTTTATCGTAAGCGTTCACGGAACGTTGAAATTAGAAAATAGAAATTGGAAATTTGGCTTTCATGCTTTTTTATTGTTGATGAACACATTTGATTTAGAGCTGAGTTTTAATTCTGCCGAATTTCTAATTTCCAGTTTCAAGTTTCAAACCGTGAACAGCTACATTTTATCTATAGATTATATCGGCATTTAATTGAAAAACTATAGCAGAAAAATGATAAGCTTATAAAAATTTAGTTTTGTTTCCTGTATAAGTAGTTTGGCAATTCACAATATATCTATAAATCAGCATGTTACTCTGTTTTCAAAGTAGAGAGGAACAGAACTGATTTATTGCTCTTGACTAACGAAATCAGGCATATATATTAGAGACCTTTGCAGATAAGCACAGACTTCGAAACGGCACTTTATGCCCGATTTCAGCGTCAGGCTCAAATTTCAATCCTCGAAATACTCCGTGTATTCCTGTGGTTGAAATTTTCGCCTTCCTTGAACTCGAACATAAATTACCATTTTGCAAAGGCCTCTATTAGTTTCGTAAAAAGCGAATATTTTTCTTTTACGAAATGTACCGGTTTTACTCCCGCCCAGGCGGAATTATACCCCAAACCTTAAAACAAAAAAGGATAAAAAAATGGTATTATCTGGAGCATCATCGGATGATAAAAAAATCAAATATAATATCAAAAAACCTGAAACTGTTAAAGCTGATATCATTGAACCCATAGAATATAAATCACACCGGAATATAAACATTGTTATAAAACAGCCGGAATTTACATCGTTGTGCCCCATGACCGGGCTACCTGACTTTGGATGTATAACAGTAAAGTACCGGCCAGGGAAAAAAATTGTTGAATTAAAATCTTTAAAATTCTATCTGTTGCAGTACAGAAACGTTGGAATATTCTATGAACATGCGGTTAATCGGATTCTGGATGACCTTGTTCAAAAGCTCGACCCAAAATGGATGGAGGTAACCGGAGATTTTACATCAAGAGGTGGAATAACAACCCAAACAAGCGTGGAGTTTACAAAATAAAATGATATTTTGCAGTACAAATAAATTTATTACCAGGTTTCGCTATGAGTGTATTCTTATATTTTCACTAATTTGCCTTTTCCTGTTTGCAGGATGTTCATCTCTTTACTCTAAAAATAAAAAATCAGGTAATGTAACAATTAAAAACAGCGATCTGGTAAAAAAGGTCGGTATTGCTATTTTTAAGAACAAAACTTCTTTTAAAGACAGAAGCTATGAAAAAGTATTTCAGGACTATTTAGTAGAATCAATTACCGATTCATGTTCTGATATCCTTTTGGTAAAGCCAGGTGACGCCGGATATCCGGATTTCCTGGTCAAGCTTCCCATGAATGAAACTGAAAGCATCGACAACCTTGCCCTGGCACAACTCGGAAGACAAGCCGGTATGAATGCTATTGTGACCGGTGAAATCATGGGTATTACCGGAAAAGAAGAAAAACGGGGAATTATATTTTTTAAAGATTTACGCCAGTTTATTTATTTTCAGGTTAAAATTGAAGTTTATGACACAGGAACAGGCGTAAAGCTCATTGATGAAAGATATAGCGAGGAAATAGAAATTGATGAACTTGAACTGGAGCTTATCAAAAAAAAAGAAATCGTAAGCATGTCTGAAGTAGATGATGTGTTTTTGAAAATTTCTGAAGAAATAGGTGAAAAGATTTGCAACGCTGTTAATATGCCTCCCTGGCAAGGGTATATTACCTCAGTCACTGAAAACAATATTATTATATCATCAGGTAAAAAAGTTGGACTTGTGCCGGGAGTTGTGCTTGAAGTTTTTACCACAGGTGAAATAATCGAAGGAGTTGACGGGCATCGATTCTTTACGCCCGGACATAAAACAGGTGAAGTAAAGCTGACCACGGTTTACGCCGATAGCTGTGAAGCTATTTTGTATACCGGCAGCGACATCATGGAAGGATGCCGTGTTAAAATTAAAAAATGACAATTTTGCACTGTTAAATGCCTGAATTTTATCCGTTTAGGGTTAGCTCAGGTAAGCGTAGACTCCGAAAATTAATTTACATTTTAGGGCGTCGAGTCGCCCCCCTGACAAGGCGCGAGGAGGGCGAATAGCTGGTCTATTTAACCGACTAGTAACGCAGTCATGCGGGATGAATCGGCTCAATAAAATGTGAAGTTATTTTTTAGCGAGCCCTAACTTTGTAAATTATCATCTGCTCTTCAACCCCTTTAATGCTTACAGGCGGCAGAGCCAGTGCCTCTATTCCGTTCGGAAGCTTCGGGCTTGAAAGTTTTTCAAAAGCATCTTCGCTTATCAGAATTTCTCCTTTCCCTGCCAGATTTTCCAGCCTTGCCGCAACATTTACAGCCATTCCAATGGAAGTAAATTCCTTTTTTCTCAAAGACCCAAGGATTCCGGAAAAAACACTACCTCTTGATATTCCAATTCCAATATTGAGTCTTAGCCCATTTTTATTTTGCAGCTCATCATTAATCTGTTTAGCCTTTTTTTGCATCGCAATGGCCGACCTTACAGCATTTGTTGTATCACTGTGGTTTCCATCCGGCGAGCTGAATACTACCATAATGCTGTCACCGATATGTTTATCCACTATTCCGTTGAAATTATAGGCAATCTCACCTAAAGGAATAAAAAACTGATTATTTAAAAAGGCTGCAATGACTTCCGGTGAAGCCTCCTGTGACATACGGGTAAATCCCCTGATATCACAAAACAGAATTGATACTTCATGGAATCTGGATTCTAAGAATCCAGAAGAATTTTCCATTTCCTTGTAGACCTGCTCCGGTACGAACTGCCTGAGGTGTTTTCGTACAGAGATTTCACGAATTTTGGCTCTGAGTTCTATATTGTCAAAAGGCTTCGTTAAAAAGCCGTCTATCCCTTCATTGGTGGCGTGGATCGCCGCTTCCATGGTAGCATAGCCGGTGAGGATGATCCTGGTTATTTCAGGATTTATTGAACCGATGGCAGTTAAGGTTTCAAGGCCGTTCAAACCCGGCATTTTATAATCTGAAATCACGGTTGCTATACTGGAAATGTTATTTTTTAAAAACTCTATGCCTTCTTCTCCGTTCTCGACAGCATAGGTTGGATATGTTTCTCTTTTAAGTGCGCGAAGCAGTGAACGACGCACCCCCTCTTCATCGTCAATAAATAGTAATCCGTTCATTAAATGCTCCATTCAGGTTTTATGTTTTGAACTTGTCGCTATTCTTGTCCATATTCAGACAGTTGTCAAGTTTTCATCTTTGCATTTCATCTTTGCATCACCTTATCACTGTATGATCTTATAAGTTGCAACGCCTGTTCTTCAGAGGAAATATGCTTGATAGAGTCCCGGAAACTGCTGCTAAAACGCATTCCCTTGACAAACCAGCCAAGACGGCTGCGCATCATAAAACATGCCTGCTTTTCGCCAAGATATTCTACAGAATCTTTCAGGTATTTGATCATTATATCGAAGCGACAGAACAGATCCCCTTGCGACACTTCTTCGCCTCTTAAAAGAGCAAGTACCTGAGAGAAAATTAATGGATTTCCGATTGACGCTCTTCCTATCATCACTGCATCGCAGCCCGTCTCATCAAGCATCCGTATGGCATCCTCAGGATTTACAATGTCTCCGTTTCCTATCACAGGAATGGAAACCTTTTTTTTAACCGCAGAAATAATTGACCAGTCCGCCATGCCTCTAAACCCCTGGGAAGCTGTGCGTGGATGTAC
>JASJGP010000588.1:0-3279 GCA_033791485.1 Desulfobacterales bacterium
TCAAGACCTTTTTCATTTATGGCTTTAACATGCTCTTTCCATATATCGTAAAGCAGGACATTCTCACCCGACTCAGCCAGAAGCGCTCCAAAAAGACTTCCCATGGCACCTGCACCGATAATAACAATTTTCACAATTATACTCCTTTGTTATTTTGCCACTAACTTTGCCATCCACATAGTCAGGGGTGAATAAAAGGTAATTATCAGAAGATCTATAATTAAAATTCCCAAAAAAGGTAAAATCCGTTTGCTGATGGCTGAAAGACTATCACCTGAAATTGAACAGGATACGATCAGGCAAATCCCCATCGGTGGTGTGAGCATTCCGATTGCAAGATTTGCGACAACGATGACCCCAAGTTGGATTATATCAATACCAAGGGAAGGGAGCATTGCCGTAATCATGGGAACAAGCAGAATCAACGAGGCGGTTGTCTCTACGAATGTACCGGCAATGAGCAGGACCATATTAATCAGCAGCAGCAAAACAATCGGGTTTTCAGTCAAAGTGAGCAATGTGCCGGCCAGCCGGGCAGGGATGTCTTCGATGGCTGCAATCCAGCTAAATACAGATGCTGTAGCAATGATAAACATTACAATCGAAGATGTTATAGAACCGTTTCTGAACAAATGAACAAGATCCTTTATTTTGATTTTTCGATACACAAGCATGCCTACAACAAGAGCATAAACCACAGCCACTGCAGCAGACTCTGTTGCAGTGAAAATTCCGAAAAGGATACCGCCGAGAATGATAACAGGCGCGCCCATAGCAATAAGGGCTCTTTTAAATGTACGCCAGACTTCGATTATTGAAAAGCTGGTTGTGGAAGCATAGCCGTGTTTGGCTGAAATATAGGTTGCTACTCCTATGAGGGAGAGTCCGATGAGAACGCCGGGAAGAATCCCGGCGGCGAAAAGTTGACCAATGGAAGCCCCGGTTAAAAATCCAAAGATAATCATAGGAATTGAAGGTGGTATGATAACACCGATGGAGCCGCCGGATGCCTGAACTGCTGCGGCAAAATCAGATTTATAACCAGATTTTTTCATTGCCGGAATCAGGATGGCGCCCACAGCAGCGGCATCAGCAGCTGCTGACCCGGATATACCGGCAAAAAACATTGCTGAAACGATTGTAACTGCAGCCAGCCCTCCCGGAAGCCACCCCACAAGAGCATTCGCAAAATCTATGATCCTTTTGCTGATTCCACCGGCTTCCATGAGAGTCCCTGTAAACATAAAAAGAGGAACAGCCATAAGGTGAAAGGAGTCTGTTCCGCTGAACATGCGCTGTACAACCATCATCATGCTAAAGTCGCCCTGGACAAATATTGCCAGAATCGAGGCTACACCGATTGCAATTGCAATAGGCGTGTTAATTGCAAAAAGGAGAAGGAGGGAGATAACCAGAACTTCAATTGTCACGGGAACCTCTTTTCAGTTCATTTACCAAAAATGTGATGCCGTGAACCAGAAAAATGAGGCCGCTTATTGGAACAATGCTTAATATAATCCATTTGGGCAGTTGAAGGGCCGGTGATATTTGCAATCTGATAAAATAGGCAAATTGGCAGCCGTAAAATATCATCACGCAAAATAGAATGATTGAAGCAAGATGAATCAATACGGTTGATGCTTTCCGGATTGAAGGAGACATTTTGGAGTACAGGAAATCAACTCCCGGATTGACCTGGCGGTAATATGCCACTGAAGCCCCGAAAAAAGTAAGCCATACCAGAAGGAAACGTGCAAGTTCTTCGGACCAGAATAATGATTGATTCAGCACATATCTGAAAAAAACCTGGACGGCTACAATGATGGCCATTGTGAAGCCAAGCCCGAAAAGAAGGTATTCGATCCAGTGATTTAGTGAGCGACTTAAATGTTTAAGAGTGTACATACAACCGCCAGTGTTTAAGGAAAGGCAGAGAGGCACAAAGGCAGAAGTAAAAATAAATAAAGCAATTGATCTTTGCGCCCAGTCCTTCCCTTCTGCCTTTTAACTTTACTTGGTCGCATCCAGCATTTTCAAGAGCATTCCCTTAACCTTGGGGTCGCTGTACAAATCCATATCTTTCAAATTAGCAACCCTGGCACGAAATGCAGCAATATCCGGATTTTCTTCTACTTGCATTCCTTTTTCTTTTAAAAGCTTCAGGCGTGCAGAATTTTTGTCACGATTTTGCTTTCTCTGGAATACCGCTGCTTCATACATTGCTTTTTGAATCATATCCTGGGTTTTTGAATCGAGTTTTTTCCACCATTTGAGGGAAGCCACGTCAATATGATAGGAATAAACATGGCGGGAAAGTGTCATATATTTTTGTATTTCATAGAATTTATAAACTTCCATGACCCATAAGGGGTTTTCCTGACCGTCTATGACGCCTTGTTCCAGTTCTGTATAAATCGGCCATGGCATGGGGGTGGGGTTCGCTCCAAGAGCCTTCCAAATGGCTTTGTGAATTGCCGAAGCCATGACCCTGATTTTGAGTCCTTTTATATCTGCCGGACTTTTAACCTGCCGTTTGTTGTTTGTAAGGTTCCTGAAGCCGTTTTCCGAAAAGCAAATCCCCTTAAACCCTGAACTTTCCAGGCTTTTTAATATTTCAGTCCCAAGTGGTCCGTCCAAGATTTTATCAGCCTGCGCATTATTTTTAAAGAGAAATGGATAGTTAATAACCCTTGCAATAGGATCAAAGGTGTCAAAAGGACCACCGGTAATAACTGCCATTTGAACCGTGTTCATCTGGACCTGTTGGAGAATTTCAGTTTCATTGCCAAGGGATGCGGAATGAAAAATCTTAACCTTGATTTTACCTTTTGAGCGCTGTTCTATAATCTCTTTGAACTTTTCCGAAGCAATATTCTGGGCGCTTCCGGGTTTGGTTACAACACCGAGCTTGATTTTCATCGCAGCCATCGCTGTAGTTGAAAAACAAATAAACGTAGCCAATGCCATAACCACTAAAAATTTTCTCATAATACGGCCTCCTTATATTGTATTTTGTAAACTTAAACAAAAACGTTGGTTTATGTTCTGCTTAGTACTTTAATTCATTAATTTGATGACGTATTTTATATATATTTCTTTCACTGCCCGTTTCGGGCATCGCTCTGCAAGCTCTACGGTGAAAATAAAACATTATACGTAATCGTATTTAAAAATATACGTACTCAGTAAATAATAAAGCCGTTATATCTATCTATCAATTGTGCCGAAGACTTGATTGCTGTCATTAACTTCATCAATCGTAACATTAGCCATTGTATT
>JASJGP010000589.1:0-6588 GCA_033791485.1 Desulfobacterales bacterium
TGTGTATTCTGCACGTAAATATGGATTCAAATAAAATGTGGGTTTCAGATGAGACAATGACCCAAGAAGATCTTGAGAGGGCTCATGAAAAAGGGTTTGAAATTCCGGAAGACGTAAAAGTAATTAATGTTGAATACCCGCAAAAGGGAATAATATCTGCCGGACAGGCGGATATCTGCTTTTATAGAGCAGGTTACTCGGACAAGGTGTTAATTCGTATTCAGGGTGACAATGAGCAGAAGCTCTCTTTTCTTATTGAACCTTTTCTTCCAAAGGTGAAATTGTATGAGAAATATGTAGATTTTGAAAATTCATGAATATTTTTTTAAAAATATTTTGCACAAAAACATACAGGTCAAGCACTGGATTCACACTCCTTGAAATTATGGTGGCGACATCCATAATAGCCATCGTCCTTGTAAGTGTGTATAGAATGCATGCACAGACGATAACTATGAATTTCATTTCAAGGTTTCAGACAACTGCTCCTATGCTTGCAAAAAAGGTGTTAGCGGAGATTGAAACCAAACCAGTTGATGATTTGGCTGATGATTCCGGTGATTTCGGAAAAGAATTTT
Source organism: Desulfobacterales bacterium (assembly GCA_033791485.1). Classification (GTDB taxonomy): domain Bacteria; phylum Desulfobacterota; class Desulfobacteria; order Desulfobacterales; family JAUWMJ01; genus JAUWMJ01. The sequence continues at coordinate 579 of JASJGP010000589.1, forward strand.
CCGGTTACAAATGGCAGGTTTCTGTTAAAGAGGTTGAATTTGAAGCGCTTGGGGAGATTGCAAAGGACTTAAAACAAATTGAAGTAACCGTATCCTTGAACGAGGACGAAGATGTTTACAACATCAGGTTATACAAATTTTTCCGCTAATACGGAAACCGGTTTTACTCTGGTAGAGATCTTAATTGCTATTTCTATCTTTGCAATCATTATAACCACAATTTTTGGATCACATAATTTCGTTTTCTCAAGCGCTAAAGTTGTTGAAGAAGATCTTGCCGCATATGAAATGGCAAAAAGCTGTCTAAGCCGAATAACTGATGATTTTCAATCTTTGCATGTATGTTTACCTCCGGAATATACTCCTTTAGATTCCGATGACGATGAAGATCCTTTCAAAATTACAGGTGAAACAGCTGATGCAGGGAGTGGAAGTTTTTCAAGATTAATGTTTGCTTCCCGTGCCCACGTATCCCTTGAAAAAAACATACAGGAGGGAATAGCTCAGATTGCCTATTATGTTCAAAAGTCGGATGAAAGTACATACGTTCTGAGACGGGCGGACAAATTATACCCATATGAACCGTTTGAAGAAAAAAAAAGTGACCCGGTGTTGTGTGAAAATGTCAAATCACTTGTTTTTAAATATTATGACGAGGAGGGCGGCGAATATGATGCCTGGGATTCCGATTCAACTGATGTAGATTATTCAACTCCCAGGGCAATCAAGATAACACTTGAAATAGGCGATGATTCAAGCTTTTTGCCCTTTGAAACCATGGTAAAATTGCCTGTATTCAGGGAAAAAATTGAACGAGACCTTTGAACAGAAACCTTAAAATACAGATAGCGATAAGTAATATACCACTCAACCATTTGAGGTCTTTAATAACAGTGCGTTTTACCGGAAATAATAAGGGAATGGCCCTTCTTATAACTCTTTCCGTTATAACAGTGTTGATTGCGACTTCACTGGAATTAAACAGAAGAGCGCGCGTTGCCGTATTTTCAGCAGCCGCAGCCAGAGACCGGCATACCCTGTCAACCATAGCATCGTCCGGCATAAACGTTGCGATGGCAATGCTTGTAAAAGATAAAATGGATTCAGAAATCGATTCTATCCAGGAAGACTGGGCAAACCCTGATAAAATCAACGCTGTCCTGTCAAGCATCTCTTTTGATGACGGAAGTGTTACAGTAAAAATCAGTGATGAACTCGGCAGAATACAGGCAAACGCTCTTGTGGCATTCCCGGACAGCCGAATATTCAATGAATCCCAGAGGGTTTTATGGGACAGGTTTCTGCGCCTTTTTGTCTCACCTGATCTTTTTGAAACTGAAAGTAACCCCACAGCTATAATCGGCTCTGTCAAAGACTGGCTCGATTCCGGGGATGATGATGCCATAACCGGGTTAAACGGTGCGGAATCAGGATATTACCAGGACCTTGATCCTGGATACCCTTGTAAAAACGGATTATTCAGTGACTTGAGTGAGCTTTTGCTGGTGAAAGGTATTATGCCCGAATTTTATTACGGCACAGAGGAAGCGCCAGGGGTTTCAGAATACATGACTGTTTATGGTATTAAAAGCTCCGGAGATAACAAATTTACATTTAAAGGAACGATAAATATAAATACCGCGAAGCTTCCTGTAATAATTGCGCTTATGCCCGAAGGATACGAAGACCTTGCCCCGCTGATTGACGAATATCGCAAGGAAATTGAGGGAGAGGAATATATTCGCGATCTTTCAAGTTCCACATGGTATAAAAAAGTGCCCGGATGCAGCGATCTTAAAATCAAAGCTGATCTAATAACCACTTCAAGCGATATTTTTCGCATTGAATCGACCGCTGCCCTGCACGATATGAAATACACGATAACATCTGTTATACGGCGAGAAAAAGACAAGAAAGATAAAAGATGGAAATGCAAGGTTTTAAGCATGAACAGCTCATAGCTCATATGAAAAAGATTTTTATAGCCGTTCACGGCTTGAAACTTGAAATTGGAAAGTAGAAATTTGGGAGAGATCACCCAGGCTTCGCCTCTTGTCATGGCATAGCCAAAGACGAAATTTCCAATTTCTATTTTCTAATTTCAGCGTTCAGTGAACGCTTACAGAATTTTTGCCATTTAATACAGCTATCAACTATGAGCTTTTACAGGTAAACCCATGAACCGGAAAATTCTCGGACTTGATATACGAAACAACACATTATCTGCTGTTCTTTTAAACAGCGGCACCAAATCAGTTAAGATAGAGGCTTACGATATTGTTTCGATATCTGATCAAAAAGAGTCTGAAAACACTCTGGCCGTAGCTCTTAAAACAATTGTCGAAAAGATAGATACAGCCGGATGTGTATGTGTTGCTTCTTTTCCGGCAAATCAGGCACTGTATAGAAATATACGAGTTCCGTTTACAAATAAGAAAAAAATTGTTCAGATTCTTCCCTATGAACTTGAGCCGACACTCCCGTATCCGGTGGAGGATTTGACAATCGATTTTCACACAATAAATATTTCCGAAAATGCCGATCATACCGATCTTATCGCTGCAGGCATTGAAAAGGCCGTACTGGAGAAATACATTGATACTCTGGCATCGTTTAAGATCGAACCTGAAATCATAACAATCAGCGGTTATTACCCGGCGCTTTGCCTGGCAAAGTCTGCACATGTGCCTGAGAAGTGGCTTTTTGCAGACATTGAAGCCGATAAAGCCACTCTGTTTGCTGTTGCATCGGGAAGGATATCGCTTATTCGCAGCTTTCCGATTCCTTCAAATGCTGCATCTGCGGTAAAATCACTTGGTATCAACATCCAGCGAACAACAGCTGCATTTTCAGAGCTTTTTAATACTGACTTTATACCGGAGGAAATCCGAGTAACAGGGCCGGGCATCATAGATTTTAATTTTGAGAAAGAGCTGTCAAAGCTGCTTAAAGTTCCCGTAAATCGAATAGAACTTTTTCGGGAAATTGATACCGGAATTGAAAATTATTCTGCAAGTTCTTTCAATTCCGCAAAGCTTGACAATGCACTGGCTCTTGCTCTTAATGAAGACAAAGGAATCGACAGGCTCAATTTCCATAAGGCTCGTTTTGCTGTAAATGAATTTTTTACCAGGCACAAAAGCAGGCTGGTAAAAACAGGTATTTTGGCAGGGGTGGTTTTGGCGCTCGCTTTGTTAAATTTTATACTCAACTTTTATTTTATTAATAATAAAATAAACCATCTAAACCATCAAATAACCGATATCTTCAAAACTACTTTTCCGGAAGTTACGAAAATAGTCGATCCATTGCAGCAGATGAAGGTAAAAATAAAGGAGGCGAAAAAGAGTGCTTTCTTTCCGTCAGAAACAACTAAAAACATTCGCAGTATCGATGTGTTAAATGAAATTAGCAAAAGAATACCGGACAAGGTGGATGTTGATTTCACAAGGCTTGTAATCAGCCATGAAAACGTTATGGTATCCGGCATTACAGACACTTTTAACTCCGCGGACGAAATAAAGAGTCGAATGGAGGAGTCGGAACTTTTTCAAAAAGTTATCATTACCTCTACAAGCAAAGAAAAAGCAGGGAACCGTATACGTTTCAAACTCAAGGTCGTTTTATGAATCTTAATAAACTTAAAAATCTTAATAAGCGTGAAAAATATGCGGTTTATGCGGCATCAGGTTTGATAGCATTTTTTGTTTTAATACAGGTTATCATTTCTCCGATTATCAATAAAAAAGAGCGTCTGACAAGAACGCTTCAGGCTAAAACGAAATCCCTTGAAGAGATGCGTATCCTTCAATCCGAATATGGTATAATCCGAGAAGAGGCCGGGTTATCCAAAAAACGCTTTGAAGCAAGGAATAAAGATTTCACTCTTTTTTCCTTCCTTGACAGGCTCGCCGATAAATCCGGGATAAAAAATCATATAACCTATATGAAACCTTCGACATCTGCCAGAGAAAAAAGCGGGTATAAGGTTTCAAAAGTTGAAATGAAACTTCAGAGCATAACTTTTAAGCAGCTTACATCTTATTTGCATGGAGTTGAAACATCCAAAAACATTGTGAGCATAAAGCGGCTTTCGATTGTAAAGACAGGCATTAAAAAAGAATATGTAAATGCTGTACTGCAGATCGAAACTGTCGAAATATGATTAAGCTCATAGTAAATAGCTGACAGTACTCAATAGGGATAAGTTTATTTGCGAAATGGCTTATCAGCTTAACATTTGTCATATTTAAGCATCTAAAATCATGAATAATATAAAGAAAAAATTATTATACTTATCATACATAATAGCGGCATTTATTTTTTTTCTTTATATTCTCTTTCCTTCAGATGCTGTTAAAACATATATTGAGCATAAGCTGGGCGGTATTAATCCGGATTTGTCAATTTCGATTGATAACATAAATCCGGTTTTCCCGCCGGGCGTCCGGCTTAACACTGTAAGCTTTTATTATATTCGCAGTTTATTGCTGGACGCTGAAACGATTAAAATAGTACCGAGGATTTTTTCGGTTTTCAGCTCAAAGACAGCTTTTTCATTTAAGGGCGTTGCTTATGACGGTATAATAAATGGACGGGCCGATATTGGAGGCAATGTCGGGCACAATAAAATTGATGCGGATCTGTCGGGAATTCAGATAAAAGATATACCTGCTATAAAAATTCCGGCCGGCATAGAAAAAGAAAAATATAAGGTTTCCGGAATTCTTGACGGAAAAGTTACATACAGTAATAATAAGGGTTCTGACAGGGTCATGGGAGCAAAGCTTGGCATATCAGACTGCAGTATAAAACTTAAAGAACCTGTTTTCAACCATGAAAACTTTACTTTTAGTAAGATTGAAGCTGATTTAGCGACTGTAAAAAATAGATTGCAGATAAAAAGCTGCAATATTGAAGGAGACAAGGTAAACGCAAGCCTTTCCGGTACTATCGTTACAAAGAACAATTTGGGCTCAAGTGTTTTAAACCTGAAGGGAAAGATTAAGCTTAAACCTTTATTTTTCGGTAATATGAAAAAAAATCTTATGGCGAGTATATTCCCTGAAAAAATGTCGGGCAACAGTTCCTTTTCTTACAAGATTGGCGGTACTTTTGATAACCCTGAATTTACTTTGAAATAATGTAAGCGTTCACAGGGCTGAGGGGGCTAAGATTTTGCAACCTTTTTATTCTGAATCGGCGTGAACGCATATAAAATAATTGCTGTGATAACCATGACAAACAGATACTTTACCATATCGAATATTGTATTAATAACAATCGCTGTTTATTTAAGCATCAGTGGTTTTTATAAAGTAGCAACATACCGGCTTGATCCTGCCCCCCCTCCCAGGGTTGCGGGCGACAGGCAGATATCATCTGGGGAAAATGAAACCAGCCATCCTTTGAGTTATTATCAGCCAATAGTAGAGCGTAATCTTTTTAACACAAATAAAGATGCGGGTTCAAAACCGGTTTCGATTAAAGTAGAAACACTTAAGCAGACGGAGCTGAAGCTGAAACTTTGGGGAACTGTTTCAGGCCGGGGGGGGCAGACATATGCAGTTATCGAAGAAGCCAAATCAAGACAGCAAAATCTTTACAAAGTAGGAGATGCAGTTCAAAACGCAACGGTTAAGATGGTTTTTAGAGAAAAAGTTATATTGAGTGTTAACGGTCAGGATGAAGTCCTGGAAATAGAGGAGATCCGTGGACATACCGGTGGGAGAATGCCTCCTCGCGTTGCGACAAAATCACGCCGGCAAAAAATAACCTTAAAGCGTTCTCAGATAGAAAGTTCTGTTAAAAATGTAAATGAACTAATGAAACAGGTGAAAATACGACCCCATACTGAAAACGGACAGGCCGCCGGCCTTATGTTATCCAGTATACAGCGGGGCTCTATCTTTCGGAGGATGGGACTTAGAAGCGGAGATGTCATAACCGGTGTTAATGGGAGCAACCTTGTATCCGTGGATGATGCTTTGAAATTATACGAAAATATGAA
>JASJGP010000590.1:0-5282 GCA_033791485.1 Desulfobacterales bacterium
AGTTGGTCGATTGATCAGGATTCAAGCTTGCTATATTGCAGTAAGCCTTGAGTTAAAAAGAAAAAGGCTATACTCATTTCAATTTCAGTTACAGTAAGTTGGTTGGTAATCTGGAATCAAAAGAGGAGTATAGCCATGAAACATAATAAAGTTAAAAAAATCAGAAATATCAACAAAAAAACACTTATTGCTACATTGGATATTGGTAAAAAGGTTCATTACGGTTATTTCAGAGCCCCTTCGGGCAAGGATATTCAACCATTTGCGTTTATTAACACCAGTCACAGTTTTGACAAGTTCTGGGAAAGGCTTTGTAAGTTTAAAGAAAAACATATGCTTGAGGATATAGTTGTCGGCTTTGAGTCCACAGGGCCCTATGCTGAACCAATATGTCAATATCTGCGAAACAAACCGGTGCAATTGGTTCAGATCAATCCCATGCATACGAAGAGGCTTAAAGAATTGACCGGCAATTCTCCGAACAAAACAGACAAAAAGGATCCACGTGTCATTGCCGACGTTATTTCGCTGGGTCACTCTTTGACGGTCATTGTTCCTGAAGGGGCTGCAGCCCACCTTCGGAGACTTACGCAGGCAAGAGAACGCGCTATGGAGCACCGAACAGCCATGAAAAACCAGCTTCAGCATCTTGTTTTTGTCATATTCCCGGAGCTTGTACATACGATCAAGCCCTCTACAAAAACGGGCATGTATCTGATTAAACGCTTTTCGGATCCTAAGAAGCTTATGTTTGCAGGGATTAAAAAACTTAATGAGATTATTAGAAAAGTCAGCCGAGGAAGGTTGAAAACTGACCGTGCTATAAAGCTTTATAATGCTGCCAAAAAATCTGTAGGGATTACAGAAGGTAAAGAAAGCATACTGTTTGAGATAGCGCATCTTGTTTCTAAAATCGAGAGTGAGAGCAGCTATATTGAAGATCTGGAAAAACAGATGGGCGAATACCTTCAAAAGATCCCATACAGCCAAAGCATATTGTCTATCAAAGGGATTGGCAATGTAACCACTGCCGGTTTGATAGGAGAAGTTGGTGATTTTCGAAGGTTTGAGACCGCATCGGAGGTATTGAAACTTGCGGGGTTGGATCTTTATGAAATCAGCTCTGGAGCGCAACAGGGACGCCGTCGTATCTCCAAGAGGGGTCGACCACTTATGCGGAAGTTGTTGTACTTTGCGGCCATCAATACAACCCGTAAAAATGGCATCCTGCACAAACCCTATCAAAAGCATTTGGCGAAGGGAATGCCCAGGATAAAGGCTTTGATAGCAATCGCCAGAAAGCTGATAGGGATTATCTTTGCTTTGGTAAGAGATCATAGTGATTATATTGCTGACTATTCAGGTCAGCTGGTGTTTAAAAAAGCAGCATAACCGTTGTGCGTGGGGAGATTATCATCGAATCCTTTTAAGGCGACTGAGTCGACCTTCTGTTCAAGCTTAAATAACTCTCCACAAACACCTTAACCCCAATAAAGCAAGGTCAGAGCTCAATAGAGACTCTCAAATTACCAGGATCGGGTAAGGTGGCGTTATTTGGTTTGGCTGTTTATAAAAAAGTTCTTGATTTAAACAAACCAGGATTCGAGGGGTCAAGGGTTCGAGTGAAAAACACTGACTCTTGGGACCGTCTTTTTATATAGACATACTTTGAAAATATTAAGAAGCAAGAGCAGAGAAAACATAAGTGTTTATGCCATCTGTATCAAGCCGTTTGCATTCACTTGAATCCTTGACCCCTGGAATCCTTGGACCCTCTTCTCCAACTAAATTGGAGAAGAACCGAAAATTTTAATTGGTCATTACACGGAGTATATAATAGAAATGTACTGCTCACTAACGGTGTAATAAATATTATATCATCTACATGGGAAAATCAAGACGGTTTCAGACGAGGCGCTTGATATCCGACAAACCTCACCTCCCGGCAAGAAAACAGGCGAATATTTCAATTGACCTGTAAACATGCTTCTGTTATTTAGACCGTCAGGAGACAAGGAGAATGATTTAATATTTCTAAGGGAAATTCCCTAACAACTTTAAAATTGATCACCATTTAAGGAGGTATTATGAAAAAGTTTGCAAAGCTGTTTTTGTTAGTGTCTTTTATTTTAATAGCTGTAACCGGTTTTGGGTACGCTAAAACGTTGGTTGTTGGGTGTGATACTAATTTCATGCCCTTTGAATTTAAAGGAAAGGACGGAAAATACACCGGTTTTGATATTGAACTGTGGGCTGCAATCGCAAAAGATCTGGGGCTTAAATATAAACTCCAACCCATGGATTTCAATGGCTTGATTCCGGCACTACAAAGCGCCAATATCGACGCTGCCATTGCAGGTATGACTATTAAGTCAAAACGTGAAGAAGTAGTTGATTTTGCCTATCCCTATTATGATGCAGGGCTGCTTTTGATGGTCAAAAAAGATAATAAAAATATTAATAGTATTGAAGATCTCGCTGGTAAAATCGTTGCCACAAAACTGGGTACTACCAGTGCCGATTTTGCTAAAAACTTTAAAAACAAAAAGGTAAAGCTTTTTCCAAATATAGACGGAGCATACATGGAGCTGAGATCCGGCGGTGCAGATGCTGTGGTTTTTGATTCTCCGGCCATTCTGTATTACATCAAAACAGCGGGCAAAGATGCGGTAAAAACTGTAGGTCCTTTATATGAGGGGCAGTCATACGGCATTGCCTTTCCGCAGGGAAGCAAGCTACGGGAAAAGGTTACCATCACGCTTTTGAAATTCATGGAAGATGGTACCTATAAAAAAATATACAAGAAATGGTTTGGAACCGACCCTAAATAAATCTATATGAAGTATGAGGAATTAAGCAGTGGAGCAAAATTTTGCTCCACTGCTTCAAATAATCTTGTCTCAAAAAAAGCCCTCCTATAGAAAACTGCATGGTCTCATGCCGGCAATGCCTATTTTTTATTTTAAAGCTTTTAAAACCTTCTTTATTTTTTATCTAAAATTGAGGAAATTATATGGGATTTCAATTTAAATACAGCGTAGTGTGGGAATCTGTTCCTATCCTTCTTGTTGGTGTTAAGCTGACGTTGCTGTTAACCTTTTTTGGTCTTTTCTTTGGTTTTTTTCTTGGAACAGCCGCCGGTCTTGGCAAAACATCCAAGTCTCGGATTTTGAATAAGATCGCAGGTTTTTACATCGAAAGTATTCGTGGTACGCCGTTGATGGTGCAAGTTATGTTCATTTATTTTGGCCTTCCCATGGCATTAAATACCCGAATTCCTCCTTTGGTAGCCGGAGCAGTATCAATTGCATTGAATTCAGGTGCTTATATCGCTGAAATCGTACGGGGAGCTATCCAGTCTATTGACAAAGGACAAACTGAAGCAGGACGTTCTATTGGCTTAACACGATTTCAGGCGCTTTTGTATGTCATTTGGCCTCAGGCCTTTAAGAGAATGATACCTCCATGGGGGAATCAGTTTATTATCAGTTTAAAGGACACCTCTTTGCTGGTGGTCATCGGTGTGGGTGAACTAACAAGAACCGGCCAGGAAATTATCGCTGTAAACTTCAGAGCCTTTGAAGTCTGGACCAGCGTAGCACTGATATATCTTGTTATGACATTGTCAATTTCAAAAATCTTAATTTATACATAAAAAAAGCTGGAAATGAGAGCATGATTAAAATCAAGGAATTACATAAAAGTTTCGGGTCTTTGAAGGTTCTTAAAGGCATCGACCTTCATATCAAACCGGGTGAAGTTGTAGTTATTATTGGACCAAGCGGCTCAGGTAAGAGTACTCTTTTACGCTGTATTAATCGGCTGGAGGAAACAACTTCCGGCACCATTATTGTGGATGGTTATGATATCAATGACACGAGTACAAATATAAACTTTATCCGCAGTGAAACAGGAATGGTGTTTCAGCAGTTCAACCTTTTTCCTCATATGACCGCACTGCACAATGTGACCCTGGGTCCTGTTAAGGTGCGCAAGGTATCCCGCACAAAGGCAAAAAAAATCGGTATGGAGCTGTTGAACAGGGTAGGTCTGGAGGATAAAGCTAATGCATATCCGGATCAGCTAAGCGGTGGCCAGAAACAGCGCGTGGCTATTGCCAGGTCCCTGGCATTAAATCCAAAGGCTATGCTTTTTGATGAACCTACCAGCGCCCTGGACCCGGAACTTGTGGGGGAAGTGCTGGAAGTTATGAAAACGCTTGCTACAGAAGGCATGACAATGGTTGTGGTATCTCATGAAATGGGATTTGCCCGCGAAGTGGCTGACCGAGCTATTTTTATGGACGATGGCGTAATTGTAGAAGAAAACACTCCTGAAACATTTTTTACACACCCTCAAAATGAGCGCACTAAATCCTTCTTAAAAATGGTGTTATAATAATGCTATAGAAAACTGTGGCTCTACTTCTTTATGTTGCTCCGGTTAAGGATAGTCGCTGCATACGATACACTTTATCTCCAAAAGTCGGCTTATTTTAAAAAAACAGTACCTTAAGCAGATGTCAAAGGTGGAAGAAATCCACACTTGGGCAAACAGGCTTGCCAGGGTGAAGCGTGCGAAGACTAATATTCTGCTCCTTATTTCTTCAATTTGAACTGTTTTACCTTGGTAAATCCCGGATTAAAGGTTTGTTAAGTTCAATTAAATTTATATGATATGAACTCAAAACCCTCACGACTAAGGAAGTTCATTCTCAATAAGCTTGAAAAACCGGGGAAAAGCTACCAACAGCGGGTATATAATAATTTGGACAGACTATATGGCGCAATTCGACCCGGCGATGTGGTGTTGGTGGAAGGTCGATCTGAGATGAGTAGGTTGATAAAATTATTCACCCAGAGTAACTGGAGTCATGTCACCATGTATATAGGGAAAGCATGGATAAACCCTGATTCCAAACAAAAGAATTCTTATCTGAAAAGATATGGTAAAGACGCAAACCATATGCTGATAGAGACCTTTTCCGGTGAAGGCGTTATCGCTTCGCCTTTAATTAAATACAAAGATTACAATATCAGAATTTGTCGTCCTTACGGCATCGTTGAATCAGATTTGCGTCGTGTCATTGAACAAGTCATTGGCAAGCGTATGAATATCGAGGGCTTCCTTAAACAACCTGGCAGAGGCTTTGGCTGTGGTTTCATCCCGGGTTCTTGCTGAAAGAATAGTAGCAACCAGCACCTTGAAGGGATCACGGGTCTGCACTGCGATCAGGTCAACCACAGGAGTATGGTAACTGGCAACTTCCTGTTCCAGAGCCA
>JASJGP010000591.1:0-3419 GCA_033791485.1 Desulfobacterales bacterium
CAAAAGAGTCTTCGATAACAATACATTTTTTAAAACGGAGAACTCCCCGATATAGTATCCAGTCGATTAGCCCTGTGGTCGGTTTTCCGGTGAATCGATGGCTTGTTCCTGGATATGGGCTTTTGAATGTTTCTTTGAAATCAGGAAGCGTATCCACTGCTTCATCTGGCTGACCGGTGAGCCATCTGTAAGTCTTGCTGTCAGGTTCTGCGTTGAAGTCTCCCGTCAGAATAGCGGGGATATCCTGAAAGTGGGTGGTAATTTTCTGCCAGATCAACTGGGCGCTTTTGTATTGCGCGGGCTCTTTAAAATCAAAGTGTGTATCGATGCATATCAGCTCACTGGAACCTATCTTATATCGACCGATAGTACACTGGCGGGGCCACCGGCTTCCCCAGGAGCGGCTTGGCTTAAAAGGGGTTTCACTTAAGAAAAAATGCCGGCTGTCCATACACTCAATGTTATTTCGATAAAAGATAACATTATTCTGCCAGAAGTCAGGGGCAGGCTTGTGAACCCCGATATAATGGTATTCCGGCAATAATTTGTCCAAAAATTCGATTTGGAAATCGTTCAGCTCTTGCACACTAATAAAGTCAGCGTGATATTCCTGAAATAATCTGGCTACGGCATGTTTTCGATAAGTCCATTTGTTAATGCCATCGTCAGCCAATCCGAATCTTATATTAAAGGATATGACAGAAAAAAGCATCGGTAGATAAAAGTCTCATTAGGGTTGTTAGCCGTATGACGGCAATTATTCTGCAAAAATGTTATCAAGCCGCTTAAGGCCATTGACCACACGCCATTGACCGTTGCCGCTTTCGATTTTATTACGCCACCGCACAACTCGTTTCATGTATTTTATTGGATCAAGGATATCTGCTCTCAATTTGGTGACATTCAAGGCAATTACGTCAAATCCGGTAACATGAAACGGAACATCCCTTACGTGGCCTTTTTTAAATTTTTCCTCAAAATCCGAAAAAATCAGTATGTATTTTTTACCAGGATCGGCTTCGTTTAAGTATTCTATGGCCTGCAAGATTCCACCGGAAATGTCGGTATACCTGGAACTTTTAACGTTGGAGATAAATTCATCGAATTTTATTTGAAATGCCCGTTTCTGGTTGTTGGCAACAGAAGGTCTCTGATAGAAAGTAACTTTTGCTATGATGTCTTTTTCGTTGAAGCTAGCTGTATCAATACGCGCCACAACCAGGGTATCCATCGGCTGGAGTATACCTAAAAGATAGTTTAAAATTGATTGAGCTTTTTTAAGCTCAAGGGCATAAGTACCGGAAGCGTCAATAAGCATGTAAACGCCCTTTGAGTGCTTTTTCGTGTCCGCACACCCTGTAAGTATGACTGCAAAGGCTATAATGAAAACCACGGTTTTTATCATTCCGCCTGTTCCTTTTTTTCATTCTGTTTATCATTCTTATCTTCTGGCTTATCTTCTGGCTTATTTTCTGGCTTATTTTCTTGGTTTGTTATCGGTTTTTTTATTCTTTTAAAAAAATATCTTTTTGGTGCTTCTTTAGCTGTTTTTTTTACAGAGGTTTGTTTCCCGACGATAACACCTTCGAGCCAGATTGTCGGAAAAATGGCAAGGTCATAAATGGTTATAATGAGTTTGCCAAGATAAAGCCCTGTATGTCCGATCAGCCTGAGAATGAAAGCGATCGTCCTGAGAATCCCGGCGCTGAAGATTCCTATTACCATTCGTGAAGACGATATGAATGATTCAAGCGGTATAGCAACGAAGGTAAGGGCGAAGGGAAGGATGAACCCCATAATCATCTGCCCGATGGTAGGTATATTACTGGGTGCCCTGGCCATTTCGTTAACCCCGGCCAGGGTTTGTCTTAAAGCTTCCATATCAACAGCTATCCGGTCTCGCATGAAGGCAAGGGCTGATTCGACTCCGGCAAGGACTGTGAGCAGCGTTAAGGTTATATAGATCATGCGAATGCGCATTTTATCATCCATGCTGCCGATAACAGGAAAAAGGCTTGTGATGCGCAAAGATTCCATAAGGAAAAGCCCCATGCTAAGCTCCATCAAGATAATTACCAGGGCTGCAACGTCGGATGTTTTATAGGGTCCGATATAGCTTCCGCCTCCCACCATTTCGGACATGGGCAGAGCAATAAGATTGAAGTTGATGATTCCTGCACCGAAAGCGATGCAGAGAACAATACCGGAAATGAAAAACCGGGTCATGAAAGATGACGAAAGCATTCTAACAGCCTTATCACTTTGTGCCCGTATTTGTTCGTAATTATCCATGTATTTGTCGATTCGTTTTGCCCGTTTGTTTAAAGCTGTTATCGACTTGCCGACATCTGTGATTGTTTCTTGAAGTTTTCGCCACATAGGCTTCATTTTATTCAAGAGAGAGTGGCGTGTAGAAGTCGAAATTCTGTAATCTTCAATGGCTGACTTGTGTTGTTCCGTAAGTGTCCGGTTGATTTCCGCCAGCATGCTTGCGACCATGGAGTCCCCGGAATGTTTGATATCGGCGATTGCTTCAATTATGTTTATCCAGTTTGGTAAAGATGATGGTACGTCAGCGGTTTTTTTAAAATCTTCCTCCAAGCTGGTAATAACTTCCGACATTTGTCGATGAAGGCCGGGATAACCCTGCAGATCTCTTGTAACGGCCGTGTTGATACGGTCAAATTCCTGTTCGACAAGACGTTCTGCATTTTCAAGGGACTCGGCTATTAGTACTTCCCGGTTTCGCTGGACCAGCCTTTTTTCTGCAAGAAGTACTGACGAGGCTGTAAACCGCATGGCAGTATTAATTACTTTTGAAAACGCCTTGACTGCTTGGTGAAACGATTTTCTTGCAAAATATAAAGCTGCCAGAAGTAGAAACAGCCAAATAAGGACCGAAAGGGCCGGATTTGCAGTTAAACCTAAAAAAGATTTGGTGAATGTCATGGGTACCCCCATTGTAGACGTACAGATTTAATATAGATGGAGCATGTATGCATTAAAAACAACCTTATAACATTGGGAAAAAACTTGCTTATTTTATCAGAAAAAACCGGGTCCATCAAGAACTTAATATTTCGTAACATTTTCGTTCACTTTAGGCACTTCACAATCTTAAAAATTAACTGTAACTCTTTTACAAAATGTTATCTATGTTTTCATAGTTTTAAATGATTACAATATCTCAATGATAAAGGTTAAAAATGCCTTTATATATGCAAAAAGTTTGCCGGATGTATCTAAAAAAAAACCAGGATGGGTTAGAAAAGGGAAGAAGAGTTTATAAAAGTCGGTTTTGTCTCCTGAAGTTTAGGTTGTAATTAAAGCAGTTATGATGATATATATGTGCGATTTTTTTTAAACCTATGTATATTAAACAATACAGGCAACTACTTACGTAGCCAGGCTGAAGCTGT
>JASJGP010000592.1:0-3552 GCA_033791485.1 Desulfobacterales bacterium
CCCATAAGGAGCAAATCCTGTGCCATGGTTTTTCTGTGTGAATGATTTGTGTTAAATGGCTAGGGAACGGCGGGTTTTCGAATATAGGCGAAATTTAAAGTTTAAGGATTTACCGGAAAGAATCTTTCTGGTAAAGAAAGATTCTTTCACTCGTGGGAGGGGGTAAGATGATATTTTTGAATTTTTTTTCGTAATGTCGGCAAGGAAATCTTAAGAACTTTCGCAGCATGGGTTTTATTCCATTCAACTGACTCAAGGATGGCAAAGACATGGTCTTTTTCAACCTGGGACAGGGAACGGGAGGTGCTGGTTTCTTCAATGGAAACTGCGTGATGGGACAAAAGATCTTCAAGGGCATCCAGGAGAATAACATTCCCCCTGGATCTTATGGATGCTGCTACAATAATATTTTCAAGTTCACGAACATTACCGGTCCAGGGATGGTGTTTGAGCCTTTCAATGCAGCCATCTTGAAGGGTCATTTGTTTAATGTCAAGTTCCCGGGCACTCTTTTCGATAAAATGGGCCACAAGGTTATTGATATCAGACAGCCTCCGGCGCAAGGGAGGAAGGGTCATGCTCACCACCTTGAGCCTGTAATAGAGGTCATCCCTGAATGTTTTCTTCTTGACCATTTTTGCAAGATCCCTGTTGGTGGCTGCAATGATCCTGCACCTGGACTTTAGAATACTTTTCCCCCCAACCCGCATATATTCTTTTCTCTCAAGGAACCCCAAAAGTTTTCCCTGGAGGTTCAAGGGCAATTCCCCGACTTCATCAATGAAGAGCGTTCCATCTCCTGCCAGTTCAATCCTGCCCGGCCTTGAATTGACAGCTCCTGTAAAAGCGCCTTTCTTGTGGCCGAACAACTCACTTTCCAGGAGGGTGTCCACCACGGCTGAACAATCAAAGGTAACAAAGGGTTTCTTACAATCCGGGCTGCTCAAGTGTATCCGTCTTGCCACAAGCTCCTTTCCCGTGCCGGTTTCACCTGTAACCAGTGCCGTAACCCGGTTCTGGCAAAGCATGCCGATCATTTTGTAAATTTCTTTCATGACACGGCTTTTACCCACAATCTCGCTTTCATTGTAAGCGATCCTGGTCACACTTTTTTGGGTGATTTTGGTATCTTCATAAAAACTTACAATGGCATCTTTCACGGTTTTTTCAAGCTCATCCGCATCCAAAGGCTTATGAATATAATCGTATGCCCCTCTTTTCATGGCCTCAATGGTGGTTTCCATATCCTGGAATGCCGTAATCATGATAATTTTAGAAAAGGAATAAAGGGCGTGCATTCGGGTCAGGGCATCAAGGCCGCTGCCGTCGGGAAGCCTGATATCAAGGATGACAACTTCCGGGGTCAAGTCTTTAAACTTGGCGATTGACTCTTCAATGTTTGATGCTGTGTAAACGGTGTACCCTTTTTCGGACATAAACATTTGGATTGATTCCCGGATGGGATGTTCGTCATCCACAACCAAAAGTTTAATCATTTGTTCCTCCCATGGGCAGGAGAATCTCAAATGCGACCCCTTTGGTTTTTAAATCAATCACCCTTATCTCTCCTTGATGGGCTGTTACGATCTGCTTTACATTGGCAAGGCCAAAACCAGTCCCGGTTGTCTTTGTCGTATAAAAAGGATCAAAAATATGGGCTAATAATTTTTTTGAAATTCCCTTGCCGTCATCTTCAACCCTTATCATGGCATGGAATTTACCCTTTTGTTTTTTTCTGCCGGTTAAAATCCGAATATTCCCGAAATCACTAACAGAGTCCAGGGCATTTAAAAGTAAATTGATTATCATTTGCTCAATTTTCCCTTTATCAGCAATAAAATCCTTTAAAGAATTGTCAACATTGATCTTGCAATCAATACTTTTCCTATAAAATTTTATTTGTAAAAGTTCAACACAGGAATGGATAATCTGGTTTATATCTATCAGGGCAAGGGTCACTGAAACGGGTTTGGCAAAATTAAGCAGTCCCTGCAAAATTCCCTCGAGCCGGTTAATCTCCCTTTCTGATATTTGAATACGTTTTCTATCGTTCCCCTTTAAAAGAATGTTTTTACTCAAAATCTGAAGGTTCATTTTTATGGATGACAGCGGATTTCTGATTTCGTGGGATAAAGAGGTGGTTAGTTTGCCGATATAGGTCATCTTTTCTATTTCCCGGCTTTTTTTTTCCATCTCGACCCGTTTGGTAATATCCCTGACAATACAAAGGGCATATTCCTGTCCGCCAAACCATGAAGACCTGAAATTAATTTCTGTTGGCAGGCTGTTCCCATCCTTTGTTAATCTTAAATATTCAAAGGCTTCCGGTTCTGCTCCCGCCCTTGCCTCCCTTGCAATAATTGCTTTTGCTTTTTCACGGCTTTCCCCGGCGACAAAAGATAAAAACGGCTTTTGCATTATATCATCGGCCTGATATCCGTGCATCCTGCAGAAGGCCGGGTTTACAAAAGCGATTTTTTCTTTGTGCAGGGCCAGGTATCCGTCGGAAATCTCTTCAACCAGGGTTTTGTATTTATGCTCCGACTCCCCTAATTCCGCCGTTCTTGCTGCCACATCTTTTTCAAGCTGTTTTGCATATTCTTTTAAATACCGTTCATGCTTTTTCTGGAAATGGTGGCTGAACCGGTGAATGGTATAGGCAAGACCGGCATTGACGGCTTCGATATTTTCACACAGCAGGTGTGCCGGTGATTCTTTCACAAGGATGGGAAGAATAATCTGGCGATAAAGTTCAAAGGCTTTTTGAATATCATCCAAGGGGAAGCCCTCTTCCAGACGAATCATGGTAATTTCATTTATAAATTCATTGATCGGCGTATACTCATTGTAAGCAATTATACACCCGAAGGAATCACACGCCTTGCCTGTGGTCAGGTTCAGTTCTTCCAGGGATCTTTGGGCATAATTCCTGGACACATTCTGGTGAAGCCTTTTCTTCCACTCAAGAACAATCTCGTTTCGATGCCGCTTCAGAAAATCTTCCCAGCTAAAATTCATCTTGATCATTGCAAAACACCATTGATGGTTATTGCTGACATTTGCTCCATGCCTATACCATGGGTACAAAGATTTTTTACACAGAGGGTACACTATTTTAACGAATAAGCGAATTTTCTTTTATAGGAATTTTTAACTAGGACTAAATTAGATGATTTTTCATGGTTTTCTTGACAAAAATCCGTTCTTTCCCTACTGATGTATGCAGAATTATCATCTCTTGATGGAGGCGTTTATGCAGATGGAAACAGAAAGAAAAGCGGTTGTGCGTTTTGGGCTTAAAATGGTTGAATCCGGTCTGACAACCGGCACCGGAGGCAATCTGAGTATAATTGACCGAAGTTCCGGACGGGTGGCTGTCAGCCCCAGCGGCATTGAATATGCTGGGTTAAAGCCCGAAGATGTTGTCCTCACCGATCTGGACGGAAATATTCAGGAGGGAGACTGCAAGCCATCAAGTGAGCTGGGGTTTCACCTGTCCGTTTATCGTCAGCGGCAGGATGTTCAGGCCGTGGTGCACACCCATTCTCCCTA
>JASJGP010000593.1:0-4114 GCA_033791485.1 Desulfobacterales bacterium
TTAAGTCCTTCTTCATCTACTGCATCTCCTCTAAATGGTGTAGCAAGTGCTGTATAACATCCTGTGTTCATGTAACCTCCCTTTTAATTTCTTAATATATAAAAAAATTGTTGGAACAGCCTGAAATAAAAGCGTTAAAAATTGCTGGATCTAAAAACATCTCGGATTCGTGCTAACAGGGATTAAGGAAGAAACTTGGAAGGCAGTATATATAAGACCTTTGAAAAACGTCCCCCTTTTAAAAAAAAGAACGTTTTCCAAGGGTCTCGATTACGGCGTTTAGGGTTCGCGCAAAAATACTAACGCCCGGCTGAGCCTCTTCCGGATATACCCCTTCCTGCAAGCGGATTATAAAGTTTCATGATAGCAAATTTCATACAATCAAGGGTCTTTACTTCAGATATAACTGCCATAAGTTTTTCCTCCCCATCTTCCGGGAGTACACATGCATTTGAGTCGTCAAAAGTACAACCATCGTAACCCTTAAGAAGTTTCTTTTTGTCCTTTTTTGTCATGCCTACCTGAATAGCCTTCTTACCGTCTATTTCAGTAACCTGACCGGCCACTCCTGCTTCTTCAACCTGCTTGAGTTTTGCATCGTCCAAAAAAACATTAATGTAAAAATCCGCCATGTTTACCTCCTTCTTTTTAAATTTCAAATAAAAAAATAAAAGCCCCTTTTCTCTCCAACCTTTAGATCCGTTTTTTATATTAAAAATACTTTCTCCTGTCAAGAAACTATTCTTGTGTTTTTTATTAAGACAATGCATATTGCCACTCGTTTTTTCTTGACAACCAACAGTTGCTACCATACTTACCCTGCTTGGGGTTCACTCAAAAATAACAATCATTTATAGATAAGGAACAAAATCATGCCTAAAGCAAAAAATGCCGAAGAATATATTGCCATGCAACAAGCAGCCATTGCCGGTAACCCTGAATGCGGAACTTCTCATTATAACCTTGCAGTAGGGCTTCTGGGACTGAAAAAATACGATGAAGCTGAAAAAGAGCTTTTTGCTGCTCTTGACTGCAGCCCGAATCTTGCCGAGGCTTATGTACAGCTAGGGGGAATCTGTCTGCAGAAGGGGGATCTGGAAGGTTGCCTTGAATATAATCAGCGGTCGGTCAAATCAAGAGCCGGATTTTCAGAAGGATATGCAAACATAGGCTTTGCACAGCTTCAGCTGGGAAATATTGAAGAAGCGATTACCGCTCTTGAAAAAGCGACAAGATGGAACCCGAATTTCCTTCAGGCTTACACAACACTTGCAAACGCATATTTGATGAAAGGGATGGTAGATGAAAGCATAGAGACCAACCTGAAGGCTCTTAAACTTGAAGAGGGGTTTGCCGTTGCACATAATAATCTGGCGGTGGCATATCTTGAGAAAAAGCATTATGAAATGGCCGTGCAACATTGCGACAAAGCTGTTGAACTCGGTTACGAAGTCGCGCCGGAAATACTCAAAGAGATTGAAAAGCACAGGAAAGGATAAATTACATAGAGACCTTCGAAAAGTGCAGTTTTTCAAAGGTCTCACACAATTAAATTCCTGAAAATCAACCCCATGCCGAACAAGCCGCAATTTAATTATTTCCTCTCAAACACAAAAAATCAGGTTCAAAAAGACAGCAAGATCTGGAAATCCTCAATGACTCTAAGCCGGAAGCAGCCTAAAGAAACTTCCGGCATTATTTTTTGTTATGGGGATTATTTTACAGCAGCCCGCTCTTTCCTTTCATCACACGACTGCAAAACAATCATTGCTGCTGTATCACAGATTACAAATCGAAGCATAAAGTTTTCAGACATTAAATGTGTTAATATCTTTCAGGAAAAGCACGGAGAATTTTACCATCCTGCACGGATAGAAACGATTATTGGGAAAAAAAAGTTTTCGTTTGTATTGAATGTTGCTGTTTCCGAAACAGGAAGAAGCTTTATTAAAAGAGAATATGAACTATTGCAAAGATTGAACAGCAAATTTAAATATTCATACATTCCGGATGTTTACGGCAAAAATGAAATCTGCATAGACAACAATCTCAACGTTAGCATGTTTTTAGGGCGATGGTTCGAAGGTTATAACGAATTTCACCTTTCACATGAGCAGGCTGGTTCGAACAAAAAAATACTTGTATGGGATCCTGTTCACGGCGGCTTTTTCCTTTCAAATAATCAGACAAGAAAGCTTTACAGGCAGGCTGCCATGATTCTTACCTTATATTATGATATTGAGACCTTTAATCAAATATTTCCATGGCACCATGCAGCAGGAGATTTTGTTATAAAAATTGAAGAAGATGAGATAGCCCTAAAGCTCATTACTGTCCGGCAATATGCGCCCATATTTAATACTGATGATATAACTGAAAGAAAAGACAGAGATTTAAAGCTCATCATAGAGGGTATGCTTGTATTTTTTTTAAATCTGTCAATCAGGATGCGTCTTGACAGATTAGACGGAGTTGGAGATATTGTATGGTCTGATGATTGCGCTGTGGAAGAAACCCTTAAAGGATTTTATCAGGCTCTGGCTTTAAAACCACAGATTCCGCTAATTCCTGCGCCCCAGGCTGATTTTTTCCTGGATTATCTGTCAGCTTTGCCTGAGTCACAACTATATGATCTGTCTTTATCAATTGCAGATGCATATAATCCAGTGGCCCCGGAAGTCCCGATAATTAAAGATCAGCTTAAATCGCATGTTGATAGTCTTTATCACTCAATTAATAATTGATGACGCCGTAAAAAGACTCATCTACTGTGTTGTAGCGGTTTTTCATTCGATGTTCGACATTCATCTTTTATAAAACATCTTCCTTACTAAAATCGCGGGGCGATATTCCTCCTGACTTTTCGAAAGCCTCGATCCATTTTCTGACCCTTTCTTTTCCATAGGTCATCTTCCACGCAGATAAGATATCATCAAGGGGAATATCTGAGTAAGTTCCGTGATCCTCCAGATACTCCATGAACTGTTTTTTCTCCAGACTGTATGGCTGGAAGATGGAATCTTCCCGACCGTTAAATTCAAGTGGAACGACTTTATGTCTTTTGCAGAGTTCAACATTAAAGGCCGGTGTGGCCTTAACCCATCTGCCGTCCAGGTAGAATTCTGTAAACCCGTGATAGACAAACAGATCCGTACCCAAAAACTCTATCAGCTGCCTGGTGGCCAGATGATTTCTCACAGTGGCAAAACCAATGCGTGACGGAACTCCGCATGCTCTTCCCAAAGCACAGAGAAGTGAGGCCTTGCTCACACAATAACCCCTTCCGCTTTTCAATACATTACTTGCCCGGTAGTGCTCGGCACGGTAAAATGGATAATAGGGATCGTACCAGATTCCGTCCCGAACCGCATAGTAGAGTTTTACGGCCTTTTCAACCGCTGAACCTACTGAAGTATCGGTAATTTTTTCAGCATGTTCAAGAATAATCGGACTGTCGCTGTCAATAATAGCTGTCGGTAAAAGATACTTGTTATCGATCTTGTCCATTTTTCCTCTCTTTTTTCCAATGCATTGTGATTGAGTATCGCAATCTTTCGATTTCTCTTTATCAGGTGGTTTTATCCTATATCCGACTTACCATGTGGTTGTCAAAATATTCATTTCTGCAAAGACAGGCATTTAAACGAATTGCCATTGTTTTAATCGTAGATTCAGAACCGACAAGACCGGTTTCCAGCTTGACACTCCACGCTCAATTAACTATATGCTGTTGTATTAAACGGCCTTAAGCAAAAGATTTATATCAGCAAGTTAGCACCGACTTTGACGTTACCGTGATTTTATAAGGAGAGATCTTGATGACAAAAGTAATATGCAGAATAATTTTTATATGGATCGCAATCTGCATAACCGGATGCCATTTTTCCGACGTTTCTAATAATGCACAAATTAACGCCCAAACACTTGCAGGCGAATGGGCCAGCACAATAATCACATATCCGGATGACCCTATTTTCAAGAACTACCCGCCAATTACTAAACTTGGAAGTATCAAACTCCTCTTTCAGCATAACGAACATTTTATTTTCACATGGGATGATACAAATGTTTCCGGCACCTATCACGTTAATGGGCAAAATCTGGTTTTCACCAG
>JASJGP010000594.1:0-3854 GCA_033791485.1 Desulfobacterales bacterium
TTTTTATCAGTCAACCATTTCACAAATCGCCAAAGAGGCAGGTGTAGCTGACGGCACCATCTATCTTTATTTTAAAAATAAAGATGACATTCTGGTGCAGTTTTTCACTTACAAGACCAAGCAGGTATTTGAGCGATTCAGAAAAGAGGTTGAAAAGGGAAAAAACACAAAAGATAAGCTTAATAATCTTATTCGCCATCACCTTAAGGTGTTTCAGCGCAACAAAGATATGGCAGTATTATACCAGGCTGAAACACACCAGAGCAACCGTCTTGCGGAAGATCAAATAAAAGATATGTCCAAGATGTACCTTGATATTATTTCTGAAATTGTTGAACAGGGGCAGCAGGAGGGGAGTATTAGAAAAGATCTTTATGTGAGTCTGGTTAAGCGTTTTATCATAGGTTCTGTTGACGAGGTTATAAACACCTGGTTGCATTCAGATGGAAAATACGACCTGGTTTCCATGGCTGATCCACTTGTTGAACTTTTCATCAGGGGAATCGGCAGTAATGGGAAAACTTAAAACGGTTTTTTTAAAATGGCTTTTTTGCTTTTTACGACGCCATTGAAATAAACATCAAACAAGGAGAATAAACCATGGCACAGCAAATTGCGGATAGGAGGGATGTCGATTTTGTCCTTCATGAAATGTTACAGGTTGAGCAGCTAAGCAAGCATGAAAAGTTTGCTGATTTTAATAAAAAAACGGTGGATCTAGTTATATCAGAGGCGCGTAACCTGGCGATTAAGGAGATCCTTCCAACAATGGAAATTGGTGACAGGGAAGGAGCGAAGTTTGATAAGGGAAGGGTAACGGTTCCGGAATCTTTTCACAGAGCTTATGAGCTTTTTAAAGAAGGCGAGTGGCTTGCCATGCCCGAAGACCCGGAATGGGGAGGGCAGGGGATGCCGAGATCCGTTGCACTGGCGGCTAATGATTATCTTGTTGGTGCAAATTTTGCTTTTATGATGTATCCGGGATTGACCCATGGTGCGGGGAAACTTGTTGAGACATTCGGGACAGATAAACAGAAAGAGCTTTTTTTAAAAAAAATGTATACAGGGGAGTGGGCCGGAACCATGCTTCTTACAGAACCTGAAGCGGGGTCAGACGTTGGCGCGCTGACCACAACGGCTGTTAAAAATGATGACGGAACCTATTCTATCACAGGAAATAAAATATTTATTTCATCAGGAGATCACGATCTTGTGGAAAACATCATCCACCCTGTTCTGGCTAGAATTGAAGGAGCGCCCGAGGGAACCAAAGGAATTTCTCTTTTTCTTGTTCCCAAGATATGGGTCAACGATGACGGAAGCCTTGGTGAGCCCAACGATGTCGTCTGCACGGGCATTGAGGAAAAAATGGGAATTCACGGAAATGCAACGTGCTCTCTTGCCCTTGGAGGAAAAGGAAACTGCAAAGGAACCCTGCTGGGTGAAGAAAACAAGGGAATGCGTGCCATGTTTATTATGATGAACGAAGCTCGCCTTCTTGTGGGGTTACAGGGGTTTTGTTGTGCAAGCGCATCCTATATGTATGCTGTTAATTATGCAAAAGAACGCGTTCAAGGGAAAAACCTGCTGCAGATGATGGACAAAGCAGCACCATCAGTACCGATTATACAACATCCGGATGTTAGGCGACAGCTTCTGAACATGAAGGTATATGTCGAAGCAATGCGGAGTCTTATATATTACATAGGGATGTGCGATGACCAGATTACGGTTTCAGACAACGAAGAGGAAAAAGCCAAGTACAAGGGAATTGTTGATGTTCTAATTCCTGTATCAAAAGGGTACGTTACCGACAGGGCTTTTGATGTTTGCAGCTATGGAATGCAGGTTTACGGCGGGTATGGCTATATCAAAGACTATCCGGTTGAACAGCTTTTACGGGATTGCAGAATCACTTTGATTTATGAAGGAACCAACGGCATCCAGGCCATGGATCTTCTGGGCAGGAAGCTGGGTTTGAATGGGGGGAAACCGATAATGGATCTTTTAGGAGAAATGCAAAAGACCATTGCACAGGCCAAGTCGGTTGAAGCTGTAAAAGACCATGCCGTCAAAGTGGAAGAGGCCTTAAACAAACTGGGTGAAGTGGCTTTACATATGGGGCAAACGGCCATGTCGCCCAAAGTTTTAAATGCCTTTGCTTTTGCCTCTCCATTCATGGAAGCTACAGGAGATGTAGTTTTTGCTTGGATGCTGTTGTGGCGTGCAACAGTAGCGGCAACAAGCCTTGAAAAGGGTGCAAAGAAAAAAGATATCTCATATTACGAAGGGCAACTTAAAAGTATTGAATTTTTTGCCCATTCCATTTTGCCAATTACTCATGGAAAAATGGCTGCAATTCTCACTACAAATGGTGCGGCTATTGAGATTTCCGAAGCTTCCTTTGGAGGGTAAGTGCTATTAAATATCGAATATTTTTCCTGGCGTAGCTTTAGCGAAGCTGGATCGAACAAGGAATATCGAACCGCAGAAGTTAGGAAAAATACTTCAAGATTTTACATTCATCGTTCGGTGTTCTGCAGTTAAATAAGTAAAAAAGACACAGGATTAACAAAATAGTTCGGGGGTCTGAAAGACCCCCGAATTTCATATTCATTTGATGATGCTGAAAAGCTGCTATTTTTCCAGCTTTTCCATTTCTTCTGCTTTCAGATCTTTTTTAAGAACTTTACCCACATTGGTTTTGGGCAACTCATCTCTAAATTCAATCATGGTCGGCAGCTTAAAGGTTGCCAGCTTGTCCTTGCAGTATTCCAGCAACTCTTCTTGGGTTGCCGTTTCACCTTCATTTAGCACCACAAACACTTTGGCCTGCTCACCGCGGGACGGGTGGGGAATACCTATGGCCGTCGCTTCCATAACTTTCGGGTGTTCAAAAAATACCTCTTCTATATCGCGGGGATAGACATTGAATCCGCCTGACAGGATCATATCCTTTTTGCGGTCAACAATATAAAAATAGCCTTCTTCATCCATCTTTGCAATATCACCGGTATAGAGCCAGCCGTCCTTTAGGGTGTCATTCGTTTCCTCAGGCATTTCCCAGTAGCCTTTCATCACCTGAGGACCTTTTACTATAATTTCGCCGATTTCTCCGACCGGCATATCTGTTATACCATCATCCAGGCTTACAATTCTGGCCTCGGTATCAGAAATCGGAAGTCCGATGCTGCCGACTTTCCTCTTGCCGCCTGCAAAAGGATTTATATGGACAACCGGTGTCGACTCAGTAAGTCCGAATCCTTCAACGATAACAGAGCCTGTCTTTTGTTCAAAATCCCGAATAACTTCAACCGGAAGGGGAGCACTTCCGGAAAAGCAACCCTTGATCGATGTCATATCGGTATCTTTGATTTTAGGGTGACTGAGCATGCCGATGTACATGGTGGGCACCAGGGGTGCAAAGGTGGGTTTAAACTTACCTATTGCTTCAAGGAGTTGTTCCGGCTGGGGTTTTGGAACCAGAATATCACCCCATCCCATATATATAGCATAGTTCATGACTGTAGAGAGTCCAAACGAATGGAAAAAGGGGAGTGCACCCAGCATGATCTCTTCACCATTTTTAAAGGTGGGAAACCATGCAGAAAGCTGCTGGACCTGTTTGCTGAGATTGGAGTGGGTGAGCATGACCCCTTTTGAAACACCGGTTGTGCCTCCGGTGTACTGATACATGGCAACATCGTTAAATGAAAGTTCGACCTTGGGAGGATTGGGTGACGCCCCTGCCAGGACCTCTTTCCACTTGTAAAGCTCTTCGGCTGATTTAACATCAGCAGCAAGTTTTTTCTTTTTGGCGACCAAGGGGAATAAAAGATTCTTTGGAAAGGGTA
>JASJGP010000595.1:0-3053 GCA_033791485.1 Desulfobacterales bacterium
CGGAATTTATAGCCCACAAAGGCGCCGGCATAAAATTTGTTTTGAAGCCCGGCAAATTCATCTCGAGACCAGCCTGTTATTAAACCGCTGTATAATCTTTCGGTAAAAAAATAGCTCAATTTTAAATTCGTGGAATACCGTTCGGCGGTTAATTCGTTCCTATCAGTCGTTTTATCCGTACTTTGACTTTTAAGGGCGGCGATATCCCATTCCCCTTCCAGCATATGGGTAAACTTGATCTTCAATAAATTTTTAGCAGCAAGGGTGCTGGTCTTGGAGTTGCCGGAAGTGTTGACAAAAGAAAGTTCCGCCTCATCGATCCATTTTTTTTCCGGTTTTGCCTCTTGGGCCTGTGCTGATGCAGCTAAAGCAATAATCAGTGAGCATAACCCTGTAGCCATGAATTTTTTCATTTTCATCTCTCCTTTTAAGGTAATTATATTTATCTTATTGATACAATGCAAGAAAAAAAATAGCTGTCATAGTATGTATCGATTATGGAATATCAATAGGAACCAACTTTTTCATATCCCTTAAATTAATAATTTGGAAAATGACAAAATGGCTGCATCTAACCGAGAAATCTCTTACTGGGAAACCATCTCAATTTTCTGAAATTTTCTTTCAAATATCAGGTTGTCCTCTATGCCTCCCTGGTCAACTTTCAACCAACCGATCAATGTTCCAACGCTTTAATGCTGTCAGGTGCATTGAATAGTTCTTCTATCTTTTTCTTGAACGCTTCCGGCACTTTTTTTCTGGTCCCCTTAAGTATATTAAAGCCTCCGGAGCCAAGATTTTCGTCACCGGAACTTGTCATTTCTGCAAGCAGTTTGCCCTTTGTATCAAACACAGTAAGAGTCATTAAGTATTCCAGACGAACGTTGCTATAAGTATCGCTTTTCCATTGTTTTATCTGGAAATGGATCAGTTTTTCTGCTCCGGTATCTGCCAGTTTTTTTCTTACCTGGGCTATGGTTTCTGTGGGGGTTACCACCAAAGGAATGGTGTTAAATCCTTTTTTCCCCAGTGCGCCGGTAATGACATCACCCATTTCATCGGCCAATGGACGTCTGCTGGCTGTAACCATGTATAATGGATTTCCAAAAGCGCCTCTTATAACACCCACCACCTGAGGTTTAGTCTTCCCGGAGATAACATAACTGCGCTGGTCCTGAGATGCCACTGCGACCGAGCCTTTACCTGCTGGATATAATTCCGGTTTTACCTTGGCAAGGTTGTAAGTATATTTAACACAACCAGTTGCTACAAACATGGCGGCCAGTACAAATGCAAATTTTATGCTATTTTTCATTTTTCCCCCTTCAGCTGTTGGTTGAAAATAAATTAAAAGCCCGCACCAATAGCTTCACATAGATAGGCGAACAATACTTATTCACTATCCAAGATTTGACATCCGGACTTCTTTATTATCCTCTTGTCAAATGTCTGTATTTGATCCGATGGGGCTGTTCAGCAGCCTTTCCAAGCCTCTTTTTCCTGTCCGCTGCATAATCTGAATAATTGCCTTCAAACCACATGACAGTACTGTTTCCCTCAAAAGCAAGAATATGGGTGGCGATGCGATCGAGAAACCAGCGATCATGAGTGATAATAACCGCGCAGCCTCCAAAATGTTCCAACGCTTCTTCCAGGGCACGCATTGTATTCACATCAAGATCATTTGTCGGTTCGTCTAAAAGCAAGACATTGGCACCCTCTTTGAGCATACACGCAAGATGGACTCTATTGCGCTCGCCGCCTGAAATCATGTTTGTTTTTTTCTGCTGGTCTGATCCCGAGAAATTAAAACGGGAAACATAGGCCCTTGAGTTCACTTCTATTTTCCCAAGCTCAACCATATCCCTACCCCCGGAAATCACTTACCATATTGTCTTGTCGTGTTTAAGAATATTGCGTTCCTGATCAACGCAGGCGAGTTTGACAGTGTCTCCGATGTTAATGATTCCGGAATCAGGTTTTTCCAAACCGGTTATAATTTTAAAGAGTGTTGTTTTGCCTGCGCCGTTAGGACCGACAACGCCGACGATACCTCCCGCAGGTAAAGCGAATGTCATTCCCTCAAAGAGAAGACAATCGCCATATGCTTTGCTCAGATTTTCTGCTTGAATAACTACCTTTCCAAGACGTGGTCCTGGCGGAATATATATTTCAAGATCGTTGGCCCCTTTTTCATAATTCTGGCTTAAGAGTGTTTCATAAGCATTAATGCGTGCCTTTCCCTTTGCCTGGCGGCCTTTTGGTGACATGTTGATCCATTCCAATTCCCGCTGCAAGGTCTTCTGCCGGTTTGATTCTGATTTTTCTTCCTGCTTAAGCTGTAATTGTTTTTGTTCAAGCCATGAAGAATAGTTGCCTTTCCACGGGATGCCGTGTCCTCGATCGAGCTCTAAAATCCAACCCGCTACGTTATCCAAAAAATAACGATCATGCGTGACGGCAATCACCGTACCTTTATACTGCTGAAGATGATGTTCGAGCCAGGCTACAGTTTCGGCATCCAGATGATTTGTCGGTTCATCCAATAGCAGGATATCCGGCTTCTGCAATAAAAGTCTGCATAGTGCCACACGTCTTTTTTCACCACCGGAAATAACATTAATTGGAGTATCTCCAGGAGGGCAGCGCAGCGCATCCATTGCCATTTCTAAACGCGCGTCAATATCCCAGGCATCAAGATGATCGATTTTGTCCTGCAATTCGCCCTGGCGCTCAATAAGTTGATTCATTTCATCGTCAGACATGGGCTCAGCAAATTTTCCACTGATTTTATTGTATTCATCAACAAGAGCTACAACCTCCAGCAGGCCTTCTTCAACTATAGCTTTTACGGTTTTATCCGAATCAAGCAAAGGTTCCTGCTCAAGAAACCCTAAAGTGTATCCCGGGGAAAGTGCGGCTTTTCCGTCATGCTCCTGATCAACGCCTGCCATAATACGTAAAAGAGAACTTTTCCCTGAGGCATTTAATCCTAAGACGCCAATTTTGGCACCAAGAAAATAGGAAAGAGATATGTCTTTTAGCACAGGTTT
>JASJGP010000596.1:0-2665 GCA_033791485.1 Desulfobacterales bacterium
GCATTTTGCCTCCTGGCATACTGTGTGCAACCCACCTTTGTTAACAAGAGTTTTAACTTGTTCAAAGTCAGGTCCCGTTGGAAGACGCCGCTTTAGCCAGGGGGGTTTTTGTTTTCGGCTATGTTGTTTTATGGTGGTGAGCATTCAGATTGCAATCCAATATCAAGGACGCAGCCGTTAAGGTAAAAAACTATGAACGTCTAACATCGAACGTCCAACGTCGAATTTTGAATAAGGTATTCTACCAATTTATAAACTGGAGGAGCGAAGCGATTTCATCATTCGATGTTCAACGTTCGATGTTGGATGTTCGACGTTCAAAAAACGCTTTACTCTGCCATTCAATATTCTCTTATCATAAACATTTTAGTTCTTAATTTTAAGACCATGCCATTAGGAGAGGGAATTAAAAATATTGTTCTTCCTCTTTTTGACACTTTTAAATTCCAACATGCTACTCAAGTTAAAATCTCGGTATAACTGTTTTATGTCAGTTGCCAAAAGTTCTATCCCGAAAATCGATTCAAAATGTTTTTTCAAGCTCTGCTTTACATGCTGCATAGAAATATGATGTGGAAGTTCCTGCTGGATGGATGTCATCTTTATATTCTGCAATCCGCAAGGGTTTATCCAGTTAAACGGCTCAAGCGACAGATTTACATTTAAAGCCATGCCGTGAAAGCTGATTCCCTTTCGAACAGCTATTCCAATGCTTCCCAGCTTTTTCTTGCCTACCCATATTCCCCTGTTTAAACCATTACGCTGTGCCTGTACTCCCGAGTCTTTTGCTGTCTGAATCATGACTTCCTCAAGGTTGCTGACATAGTCAGTCACAGACAGTCTGGCTTTTTCAAGATTAATAATGGGATAAACAACTATCTGTCCGGGCCCGTGAAACGTGATATCACCACCCCGTTCCACATGGATTAGCGGAATATTTGATTTTTCCAGAAAAGATTCAGATACGCACAGATTTTCGAGTCCACCCCGGCGGCCAAGAGTAAAGACCGGAGGGTGTTCCAGGATTAAAATAATATCCGAGTCTATTATTTTATCTTTTCTGGCGGATATAAGATAACTCTGTAAATCTCTCGCCTTTTGGTAGTCAATTATAGGCAGCTCCACGCATAACCAGGTTTCGGGTTGCAAGTTCCTGGTTACGGGTTGCGAGTTGCGGGTTACGGGTTGCGAGTTTCGAGTTGCGAGGTTTAGAGTCATTTTTCAATTCGTCAGGTTTGAAATCTTAGGTTCTTAGTCCCACTTAAAACGGGATTGATGGTTTAGTTTGTCCTGATATCATCAGGACAAACTAAATAACTATTTCTCTGTGTGCTCCGTGTGCTCTGTGGTGAAAAAAATAATTTCAGCCTGTAAGACAGGGATGACGCGCAGCAGTAGTCTCATCAAGCCGTCTTACCTTTGTACGCGTTGGGGCCTGCTTTAGGATTTCCGGATCTTCTTTGGCCTCATTTACAATTTGTTTTAAAGCATCAATGAAAAGATCAATGTTTTCTTTAGACTCTGTTTCAGTGGGTTCGATCATAATTGCTCCATGCACCACCAGCGGGAAGTAAATGGTGGGAGGATGAAAACCGTAATCGATCAGACGCTTAACAATATCAAGAGTTGTTATTTTATAAGGCTCTTGATTTTTATCTGAAAAAACACATTCATGCATACATGGCCGGTCATACGGGAGATGAAAAATGTCTTTTAATTGCTCCTTGATATAATTGGCGTTTAGCACGGCCAGACTGCTGGCTTTTTTCAGACCTTCAGCACCCATGCTCAAAATGTAACTATAAGCCTTTACCATAACTCCGAAATTGCCGTAAAAGGCATGCAGCTTTCCGATAGATTTAGGGAAATCATCTGAAAGGGAATATTCACCGTCTTTAGCAATAATTCGGGGAACCGGCAAAAAAGGTTCAAGATGCTTTTTTACACATACCGGGCCCGCACCCGGACCTCCTCCGCCGTGGGGTGTTGAAAAAGTTTTGTGAAGATTGAGATGCAAAACATCGATACCGATTTTCCCCATGTCCGCAATACCCATTACGGCATTCATATTAGCGCCGTCGCAATAGACGAGACCACCTTTGGAATGCACAATATCTGCAATTTTTATAATATTTTCTTCGAAAAGACCCAGGGTGTTGGGATTTGTTACCATGATGCCGGCAGTCTCTTCGTCCATAATTTCAGCAACAGCTTCGGGCGATAGAACTCCCTGTTCATTAGATTTTACAGACACGGAACGAAAGCCGCATAAAGCTGCACTGGCAGGGTTAGTACCGTGTGCAGTATCAGGAACAATGATTTTTGTGCGGTTCCGGCCTTTGTCTTTATGAAAGGCCCAGATAAGAAGCATTCCGGCAAGTTCACCGTGGGCACCGGCCGCAGGCTGAAGCGTAACTGCATCCATGCCGGTTATTTCCGCCAGAAAGCCTTCCAGTTCGTGCATCAACTTAAGCGCTCCCTGGGTGAGACCGGTTGGGAGCAAAGGATGTGCTCCGGCAAATCCCGGCTGGCCCGCCTGCCTTTCATTGGTTTTAGGATTATATTTCATGGTGCATGAACCCAGAGGGTACATTCCTGTGTCCACACCAAAATTCCACTGGGACAGCCTTGTGTAATGGCGAACCACATCTACTTCGCTAAGGTC
>JASJGP010000597.1:0-3016 GCA_033791485.1 Desulfobacterales bacterium
ATGTATTGCCCCATCTCTGAAAAACCACTGCGTCTTGCACCCCAAGGGCACTTCCTGCGGGGCGTATATGGAACTTTCTACTTAGCACCCCAAGGGCATTTCTTGCGGGCACCATCGGTGACATTTTTTACGAGTTTATCAAACTATGCAAGGTGATCGAAATAAAATACTTGTTGACAGCATAAAGCGGCTGCTTAGACGTGGGGCTACCTCCCATCTTCTCAATATTGTGAGCAAAACGCATGCAGCCGACTTGTCGGCAGTGTTCCCTTCTTTATCCCTTTCAGACCAGCACAGGCTTTTTGAAATGATAAAGGACACAGAACAAAAGGGTGTCCTTTTCAGCGAACTCGAAGAAGATATCTTTTTGAATTTTGTTGAAGGGATGGAGCTGGACGAGATCGTCGAAATCCTGGAAAGCATGCCTACTGACGATGTAGCGGACTTAATTGGGCGTTTGCCCGATGAAATGTCTGATACCATCCTTGAAAAAATGAAAAAGGAGGGATCAGAAGAGGTTGAAGGCCTCCTCCGGTATGATGATGATACCGCAGGCGGTATTATGATCCCCGATTTTATAGCTTTAAAAGAGGATACAACAGCAAAGGAGGCAATCGAGTCGCTGCAAAAAGAGCATCATGATGTTGAAATGCCCTTTTATCTTTATGTAGTGGATGAATACGGAAAGCTTACAGGCGTCAGTTCATTAAGGCAACTCGTTGTTGTTCCCCCCGAAAGACCGCTTAAAGATTTCATGGCAACGGACGTTTTTTCTGTTCAGACAGACATGGATCAGGAAGAAGTGGCAAAAATCGTCGCCCGTTATGATATCCTGGCTGTACCTGTGGTTGACGAAATAAACAGGCTTGTAGGTATCGTCACTGTAGATGATGTTATTGACATTTTCAGGCAGGAAGCGACGGAAGATATACTGAAAATGGCAGGTGTCGGAGACGAGTTTGTTGAAACCAAATCAGTTTTAAAAAGTACCAGAATACGCCTGCCATGGCTTTTTGCAAGCTGCATCGGAGGAATGATTGCTTTTTTTGTTATCAGCCATTTTGAGGAGAGCTTAAGCAGGTATGCTTACCTTGCGGCTTTTATTCCCGTTATCATGGGAATGGGTGGAAATATCGGTACCCAGTCTTCCACCATTGTTGTTCGTGGACTTGCCACCGGTCGTATTAACATAAGAGATATCTGGTTTGTTGTATCAAAAGAATTGGCTGTGGGTTGTATCCTGGGACTGGTCTATGGTTTTCTGATTGCTGCTGTTGCCCAGATTCGATACTCTACGGCGGCTTTTGCTATATCAGTAGGCCTTGCAGTTATTTCTTCCATGGCTGTTGCCGCGCTGGTGGGGTCGCTCGTTCCAATGGCCTTTGCAAAGATAAATGTTGATCCGGCAGTAGCTACAGGCCCTTTTGTTACAACAGCAATAGACGTAATCAGTGTTTCTTTTTATTTTATTATAGCCACAGCCCTTCTCGGTATATAGACACATGCCGGCTTTTTCTACCCCTGCCATTATGCTTCGACGAATCGAGTTTGGAGACTATGATTTTATCATTGCTTTTTTTACTTTAAATCAGGGTAAAGTTTCTGTTATTGCAAAATCCGCAAAAAAAAGTACCAAACGGTTTTCAGGCATTCTTGAACTTTTTTCTGTTTTAGATATAGTATATGGCTCAGCCCGTGGCAAAGGACTTCCGGTACTACAGGAAGCAGTGTTGAAGCAGCCTTTTTCAAAAATCAGGACGGATATAAAAAAAACTGCATATGCGAGCTACTGGGCTGAGCTTATCAATGAATGGATGGAGAAAAGCGAAAAACAACCTAAGCTTTACTATCTGTTGAAGTATGTACTTGATGAACTCGATTTCGGTAACACGCCTGAAGCAGTATTGAGCATCCTATTCCAGATGAGGTTTATGGCTATTTCCGGTCACAGTCCGAATTTAAGGCAGTGCAGTATATGCAAGACGCAATTGGAAGAAATGAAAAAGGGAAGCATAATCTTTGATCTTGCAAGGGGCGGGCTTGTTTGCCATAATTGTTCTCATAATTTTTCAAAAAGGATAGTTCTTTCAAAAGGAACAATTAAACAGCTTCTCTGGATTGAAAAAGGAGATTTAACAAAGGCAAAAAGGATCAGATTTGCTCCTCAAGCCTCAAATGAAGGGTTGGAGTTTCTCGAAGCTTTTGTTCCTTATCACTTGGGTAAAGAACCAAAGAGCCTGAAATTTCTCCGCCAGATAAGGGCTTAAGAGACTATCATGCTTTCTAATTTGAAAAAATTCCTTGAAAAAAAACCGGTGGAAGTTTCGGTTCCTTGCAGGATCGATATGGGCGGCTCACTTGATATCGATACTTTTAGCTACCCGCTTAGCTATCTTCATCCGTGTACTTTTAATATAGCGCTTGATCTCAGAACGCTTGTAAGCCTTTATCCCTATAAAGAAGGCCGGATAAAAGTTACATCAAGAGGCTTTAAAAGTGCGGATTATTCACTTGACAGGACGCCGTTTAACCATCCGCTTGGATTGATGTTTGCAATTGCAGCCTATTTCAGGGCTGGAGGTGTTCATATTATAATAGATTCATCATCACCGCCAAGAAGTGCTCTGGGGGGATCATCTGCAGCTGCAGTAGCCCTTGTTGCATCATTTTTAACGGCTTTAGAAAAAAAGGCGATTACATGGAAATTTAAGAAAAAAGTCGCTTTACTGGCACATGCAATAGAGGAAAGTGTAGCCGGTGTAACATGCGGTCGGCAGGACCAGCTTGCAGCTGCTTTCGGCGGCGTTAATGCATGGTACTGGCAAACAACAAGTGCCGAGTCTGTTTTTAGAAAAGAGACAGTTGTAAATAAATTGGATTTTAAAAAATTTGAAAAGCATCTGCTGCTGGCTTACTGCGGTAAGCCCCATGAGTCAAAAAATATTAACGGAATGTGGATCAGCCAGTTTCTTTCAGGAAAGTATCGCAGGTTTTGGGTAGAAATTATTGCAAATAC
>JASJGP010000598.1:0-6728 GCA_033791485.1 Desulfobacterales bacterium
GATAACAAATGCCAGGTGTGATTTGTTAATTTATTTGGTTGGAGATCATTCAAATTTTCACGATATCCAGACCTGCACAATTATTTATTAGGCCTTCAAAATATTTGCAATATGTAAAAATAGGATTGGTTTTTTGTGATAGCATTATCAAAGAGTGAAATTGTTAAGATTATTCAAGAGTGGAAAAGACTATCAGAACAAGAGCAATGTGCAATAATATCAATTAATCAAACCTAACATGGCACTTCAGCGGATGCAAAAAGCCGAACTTAGGTGAGTCCGCAAAAAGGATACGGATGAACAGAATTATTATTTTAACACCTCTGGTCAATATGGTGGGTGCCATGGCGATCTATTTTTATTTTTCATTCATCCAGACCACCTATGAAACAGGGGCTGAAATCCCGGGTTATTTTTCGCCGTTGTTTGCTGCAATCGGAACGGCAGTGCTGTGTTTATTTGGGATTTTATTTTTTCGGAGATCCTTGAAAAGTATGTTTGACGTGGCATTTGGCAAGATACAGATTCATTCCCTTGAAGAATTGGAAATTTATCACCTTCAAAGAGAAACACTCAAATTCCCTATGGTTGTTGCCCTTATCGCCTTTATGATCTGGATTCTGGCCGGTTTTATTTTCGGTTTTTTAGAACCATTGATCGCAGCCAGGATCTTTACCGTCCAGACGCCGGATCTTGTTTTTTGTATAAGACGGTTTTTAGGCATCTCTCTTCTAGGGGGCGGCATTACTTCCATGATTCTGTATTTTATTATGGAAAATGCATGGCGACCCTATGTTCCCAATTTTTTCCCTGAAGGTCATTTAAACAGGGTAAAACACGTGTTTAAACTTAATGTGAGAAAACGATTTTTGATCGTCCTCTTAAGTATCATCCTTATTCCCCTGCCCATAATGGGCTTAACTGTTTTTGCCAGTGTCCGGGAAATGAAAATGGCAGATGCCGTTGCAAGGAGCCATATCATGGATTCGCTTGCCTGGGAATTGGGATTCATTGGTCTGGATTTGCTGTCCATTGTCTTGATTCTTGCTTATTTTTTGTCAAAGAGTATTTTGGTTCCTCTGCAGGGTATTCAAAAAGCGATTAAAGAGGTTGAAAATAATAATCTGGATACCCGGGTGAAAATTTTATCCAACGATGAGTTTGGTGATGTGGCTGAAGGATTTAATTTGATGATTAAAAGCTTAAATGAGAGCCAGAAGGCAAGAGAATCCTTTGGAAAGTATGTCTGCAAGGAGATCCGGGATGAAATCATTGCTGGGAATCCTTCCCTTGACGGTGAGATGAAGCGGGCAACCCTCTTGTTTTCCGATCTGAGGAATTTTACAGGTCTTGTGGAAAAAAACCATCCCAAACATGTTGTAAAAATTATCAATCAGTATTTTAACGAAATGACATTGGCGATAAAAGTGAATAAAGGCCTTGTTCTTCAGTATGTTGGAGATGAAATAGAAGCGGCCTTCGGTGTGCCAGTGGGATTTGATGACCACCCTGAGATGGCTGTAAAAGCAGCCCTTGAGATGAGAGACAGGCTTGATTTCTTAAATAAAAAACTTGAGCAGGATGGATTTGAGCCCCTGGCCCATGGTATCGGCATTCATTCCGGTGCCGTGCTTGCGGGTAACATCGGAAGTGAGCAATTAATGTCCTATGCTCTGGTTGGAGATACGGTTAACTCTGCCTCAAGGATTGAAGGGCTTACCAAAAATTTCGGGTGTGATATTCTTTTGAGCCAGACCACATACAACCTTTTAACGGGATCATATAAAACAGTGCAGTTGGAACCTGTAAAAGTCAAAGGCAAGAAAGATGGGCTTATTATTTATAAACTTTTATCTTAAAAAGACACGGCGCTTTTTTGAAAAGGGTGGACTCCACCCCAGGTAGACCTGTCTCCCTGAGGGACAGGCACATACGAACGCATTATTCTGCTATAAAAGGAACTGCAGTAGCCTATGAAAGTTCGTTCTATTGGAAAAACTGGGCAGAATATCTCAATAAAAACGTATAACTGAACAACTAGGGGAGAGGCTAAGGCAAGCGAGACTAAATGCGAATTTAACTCAGACTGAAGTAACATCAAGAACCGTTTTAAACAGAAGGACTATTCTTAATGCTGAGAAAGGTATGTATTCGTTAAACCCACTGCTGGTGAATTCGTCATTAAACTTTATTTTCTGCCAACATTAATCTAACATCTATTTCCACAGTGTTTTTTATAGAGTACCAATATATAAAAAACACGGTCGCATATTACTTTCATTGATGAAATATTTTTGTGGAATAACTGTACCATAACGGTTAATTTGTTCACTCCATAAAAAGAGAGCTTAAAATTATAAAGATGGTTGTTAAAATCATGTTTTTTAATCAGGTTATAACGATTATTTTCCCGGGGTCATAAGCGCGCGAGAGAGAATTAGGACAATAAAGACTTTTGTAAATCCATAAAAAAGGGAGTCACAACACGTGCGTGAGAATTAGGACGAAACATTTTTGCCAGTCACCAAACGTGTGTGAGAATTAGGACAATAAAGGTTTTTTTGACATCACTATTTTTCCAACTTGGCTTCAAAGAACTTGTGGCTGGATCATCATTCTGCAAAGTCCATGAGAGTACATGCCTTATACATGGATCAATGGAATCTGTACCGCCAAAACCTTGAAAGACCTTTAAGACTATAGCTTTTCAAATACTCAGCATCATAATTGAGTAAATCCAGACAAGCGCCCCAATGGTAATATACCCAAATGCTTCCAATGCTACTTTAATCATTTTTATAAAATATCCTTTTTTTCTTTTCCTGATCTTATATGCTCGAACCGTGCCACAAACTATTCGCGATACTATTTTCATTTTTCAGGCATCTTAAAATCACAGGAAATGCCGTCAATATGCTTTGACTTCGGTGCAGCACCCTTTATGCTGGCAATATGTTCAGCACATCGTACTTTCAGAGAACAGGCCGGAGGGATAAGAGAGAACTTGATAGCAATACAAGCCCCGATCACATTGTCGCAAAAATGGTGGATTTATGCTTTCCTCCGAGAAAAAAGCAGACTTTGCTACTGATATAGATAATCTTGCTTCTACACATAGAGATATCAATCAAGCCATGAGTGATCAAGACATTAAAAAGATAAAGCAACGGCTGAAAAGCATGCACCGAGCACAGCAGATAAGATTAAATATTATAGTGAAAGGATAGCGGAAAATGGTTTTACAGAGGGTTCGAATATGGGTTCTTATAATATGTGACATTTTTTGTTATCTTTTATGTCAAGAATTGTCAACTATCGGAAAAATTTTTTCTGTTTATTAATTCATTGGGTATAAGCAGGCTTGAATTTGTTGATAGAGAACATTTAGGTGCATTTATCGAATATTTGCAAGATGATAATTTGATGTCTTCTTCTATTAATGGTTACTTAAGAAGTCTATATGCGATTTTCGGGTTTCTGGTAGAAAAAAATGTGATTCCCCAGGCTCTAAAAATTCATGAGGGCCGAATAGTATAAATGGGTGATGATGCTTGTTCTGCTTTACCCGGATCCTCTTCTTCGATGACACCTGCTACTAGGACATCGCCCTTTACCCGGATCCCCAGGTCTGAAATCGTTTTTATGGCAAAAAGAGCCGCCGCTGCTCCGCCTTTCATATCTGAAGCCCCTCTTCCGAACAGAGCGTCTCCTTTTACGGTTCCTTTCCAGGGATCAACACTCCAATCAGCCGGAGAGGCGTCGACAACATCCAGATGGAAATTTATCATGAGGCTTTTGCCATTTCCGGTCCCCTTGAGTTTTCCTAGGATGTTCGGCCGGTCGGCGATGGAATTTCAATCATTTCTGAGGCCAGTGAAACGATCCTGGCCTCGGAAGATAATATTGCAGATTGGATTTTGTTTGGATTGTCGGGCATTTGATACTCCCTAGGTCTTCGAATGTTGATATAAGGTTCTGATCATCTGATATGGTGGCCAGATTGCCATTTTAGATATTCATTTAGATTTCCAGTGGCGCTCCCTCCTCAATGGACGGTATATAGGGCCAAACGCCTGTTGGAACTGGTCAATGGCCCAGTCTGAACTGTCGTGGGGGGACAGGGCCACAAACCGTGGGAATTCTTTTTGAATGATCCGGATGGTTTTAAAAATATCTTTTTTGTTGAGGCAATTCCAGGGCATCCGGTTGGAGCCTACAAGATTCTGGAGATAAAGGCCCCAGATTCATCCGGCCGCCCTTCACCGGCAGGTGAAGTCCGCCGATAATATCATAAATGGGTTCATCAAAGAGCTTTTTGACCCGGTCTAAAATAATTTGTAGGGTGAGATGGCCGCATCCTATGACGACGACCAGGCCTTTTTTCCCCACATTAAACACCAGGGTCTGTTCCAGAGTATATCCAGGAGAAACAAGGAGGAGGGCAAAGGGCCTGTGAGGGCAATTCCCTTCCGGATCAGGGCTGGCCCCGTAACCAATTGGGGAAGAGGGTCTGGGTTATGGCCTGAGCAAGAAAGTTCTTCCGGGGTCCAGACAGGGATCCGGGGTAACGCCACTAATCCCCGGGACAGGCTGTTTCCATAGCACAAAAGGCTTTTCCAGCCGTTTCCCGGCTTTGTCATATAAGCAGGATGGATGCGGATATATCCATGAATACATTGTCATGGCGCCAGAGAACCGCCATGAGTTCATTGACCCAGGGGCATAAAACACCTGGATTGGGCTTGCTTAATGGCCCGGGCAGGAGAGAAATTTTTCAAGGAGTATGGCGGCCCAAAGCTTTTGGGGCTGAGCCTGGCAAAAATTTTTACAGGCGTCAGGCCAGGGGAACGCTTTGATGTGTTCATGGCTGCCTGCGGCCATGAACAGGATCCCAAAGGTTTTTTTGCGGCGGTATTTGACAGGATTCCAAGGGCATCTTCCCCAGGTTCCCAAAGAGGGGTGATCTTGAATGAAATTTTTGTTCCGGTTCTCTTTTTATACTGGCTCCTTGAAATCCTTCATCCTTTAAACCGTCTCATCTCTGTGAAAACCATTGGCCAGCTCAAAGAAAAAACAGGCCTTTGTCCTGATGATCATACCAGGGAGGTGGTGCAGCAGGTGATGGACGAATATCCGGTCCGGCTTTCCGACCATGTGATCCGCCAATCAAAGGTTTCTGCTGCCGTGGCAATTCAGTATCTTCCTTTTGCCGAAGAACTGTATCCCCTGGGCCATACCATCACCTTTGACGGCCATTTTAAAAAGGGATTGCTGGAGCAGATGTACCAGAACCGGGTGATTTTTTTGCTTACCATGCGCTGTCCGGTTTATTGCCGGTTTTGTTTCAGGAAGCATAAAGATTTTCGCCGGGAAAAAAGTCCCTGTGTGGCCGATGTTCAAAAATAGGGAAGCGCATTGAGATCGGGGTTCATTTTGTCCACCCCGACGAGGTATCCCTTGCGAGTCTTGATATTATTTCCGATCTTGTGAAAGCCGGTATTGTTGTCTATGTCCAGACCCCATTTTTAAACAAGGTGAACAACAGCGGCCCTGTTCTGGCCAGGCTGTTTACTTTGCTGAGAAATGCGGGAGCTGAAATCTACTATATTTTCACCCCCTGCCATCCCATCCACGGCACCCAAACCTATTGGACCCCCATATCCCAATCCATTGAGGCCCATCGTTATCTGCGGGCCCATCTGTCGGACAGGTGTATTCCCAAACTGTGTACAGCCACCCCCTTGGGAAAAATGGAATGGCATACCAGCGGCTGGGCCGTGAAAGTAGATGAATCAGATCCCGACCATATCTGGATTCGAACTCCCTATACCCGGGAATATTTTTCCTGTGTGACCGGGGAGGACACCCCCCTCCATGACAGTGTGGAAAACGAGGACAAAACCTTGAATGTTAAGTGCCTTATTGACATGGGAGACAAGAACCTTTTTTGGGGCAACCATTCCCTTCCCGGTCGGGTTTCGGGGAACAGGTTCAGGCTTGGATCCAGCCATCCGCTTGATCCAAGAGTATTCGAAAAGATCAAAGAAAGCTATTTTCCAAGCCAATTTTCAATACCCACCTTTGTCACTACCCCTTCACCGGCCATTGCCCGGGTCCATAAAACCCGGGTGGAACTGACGCTTTCCTCTGATAATCTTGCCATGGCCTATGTCCGGGAGAACCCTGATATCACGGATGTGGTTCTCCTTGTACCGGATGATGGAGAATCAGCCATTTCTTCCCAGGTTGACCGTCTCTGCCAAACAGTGGATCAGCTAGGGTGTGTTGAACACATTGCCTGTGTCCGAATCCGTTGGCAGGCCTTCCAGACCCGCCCTAAAGCGGTTACTATAGGGATTATCGACCAGATAGGCGCCTTGGCAAACTTTTCCATTGGGGATCCCCTAAAAATTGAAATTGAAACCTGGTGGCTGTTGCCCCGGGATCTTCTTTCGGAACATGGCCGGTTGGCAGGTCAGCTTAGCTGTAAAGGGGTCCAGACCTATGCCAACCTGGCACTGGTTTCCGGGATAAATGATGATCCTGCTGTGATCTGTGAAATGGCCCAGGGGCTTCGGGACGCGGGCATGGACTTTCACCATTGTTATGTGGCAGGGCTTGGGGTTCAAAATCGGTTTAACGGGGTGCATCCCATTGAAACCGACCAGGTACTTGCCATTGCCTCCCATGTCAGAAAGGCCTGTTCGGGGCGGGAAATTCCCTTGTAC
>JASJGP010000599.1:0-2883 GCA_033791485.1 Desulfobacterales bacterium
GGAATAAAGATTGTGGATATTGATAAGGCTTCGTAAAAAAAAAGCTTGTAAGCGTTCACAGGCACCGCATCTGCACGCGTTCAGGACAACCAGCATAGTATAGACTATAGCTGGTTGCCCTGATCACGTACATCTGCAGCACCTGGGAACGCTTACAACACTATGATTGTTCAACCTTTTTGTTCCGAATGTGCCTAAATCCATGTTTCCTGTAACCCACAAAAAATTTGAAGATGCCATAAAAAAATTTAAAATGGAAAACAACTGTCTGGTTGTAGGCCTGACAGGCGGAATAGCCAGTGGCAAAAGCACGGTCTCTGATATGCTGGAGGAGCTGGGAGCACCGCTTATCGATTTTGACCTGATCGCAAGACAGGTAGTCGAGCCAGGCACACGCGGTTTGGAAGCAATCGTCAATTGTTTTGGAAAGCAGATCCTTGCCGAAGACGGAACACTTGACCGGAAAAAGCTTTCAAAAATTGTCTTCCAGAATTTTAAGAAAAGAAAAAAGTTGGAAAGCTTCACCCACCCCCTGATCTACGAAGAGTTTTTCAAACATATGGACGCAATTGCCAAAAAGGATCCTGATGCTGTCATCCAGGTATCCATTCCGCTTCTGATTGAGCAGAGCATGCAGAAGGCTTTCGACAATCTCATTATTGTTTATGTCTCACAAAAAACACAGGTCGAGCGCCTGGTGCAAAGAGATGGCATAAGCATAAAAGAAGCCAACAACATCCTCAAATCACAGCTTCCCATAGATGAAAAGGTCGGTTTCGCCAATTTTATAATAAATAATGAAAACACCATCGAAGAAACCAGAAAGCAGGTGAATGAGGTGTGGCGGGAGCTGAAAAAGATTCAAAGGTAAACAGCCGAGTCCAAAGGGCTCGGCCATGAGTAGCCGTTCACGGCTTGAAACTTGAAATTAGAAATTCGATAGAAAACCAAATTTCCAATTTCTATTTTCTATTTTCAACGCTCTGTGAACGCTTAATATAAATCTCTGCGGTGAGATACCTTTTTGCCTTTCAGGTTAAAAAAACGACCCTTCATCCATATAAATATACCTTTCAGTCAATTTCTTTGGCGTTTCTTTCCATCTTTATGCTATTAATTCTTGAGTTTTTTACATATAACCCCTATTACGTGTGGTAAAAAAGGTTCCACTACTTTCCTTTCCCTGCAGCGGGAGAGTCAAAGTAATATGGAAAAAGGAAAACATTACCTGTAAGAGAGGAAAATTATGAAAAAACTTTTTGCCGACCTTCTAGATTTAAAGGATGTAAATGGGATCATAGTCGTTTCATTTGATGGTGATTTAATTTACGAGGAGTTTTCAGCCCCATTGTCTGAAAGACCGGAAAGTCGTGACTGGAAGCCCTTTGTTGAATCGTTAAATGGTGCCAAAGAGGCAAATCTTGTTTTTGAAAAGGGCACATTATATGTACGAGAGACAAAGCTTGGATATCTTGTTGTGTCAATGGGCTTTTTAGCATCAGCCCCCATGGTGAGACTTACCTGTGATGTGCTCCTTCCCTCTATAAATAAGGTTAAAAAGGGTAAAAAGAAAATACCTCCTTCAGCATGGCGAGTGTAAAAAAATAAAGACATATAATGACTATTACCGAACTTCTGATCACATTATTTAAGAATTTTGGAATAATAGCGGCTGCTGCTTTCCTGCTGCTTTCATGGGGAGCTTTTCGGAAGCTGGTACTTAAAGAAACTACCTTAAAAGACAAATCTGTATTGATCCTGTTTTTCGGGACATTCGGCATACTGGGAACTTATGTTGGTGTTCCGGTGGAAGGTGGTATAGCAAACCTAAGGGCCATGGCAGTCATAACAGCAGGGCTTTTTGGAGGACCTGTAGTAGGTATAGGTGCCGGCTTGATTGCCGGCGGGCACAGGATTTTAATCGATATCGGTGGATTTACCTGCATGCCCTGCGGTCTTTCCACATTCCTGGAAGGAATGGCCGCAGGACTGATTTCAGCCAGATTAAAAGAAAAAGAAAGTGTCCTTAACTGGAGACTGGCTGTAGTGATCGGACTTGCCGGAGAGACGATCCATATGCTGATCGTATTAGCCCTGGTCAGGCCCTTTGAAGACGCACTGCACCTGGTTGAGATAATATCGTTCCCCATGATTTTTCTTAATTCCATAGGTGCGGGACTCTTTGTTGAAATAATCCGCGTGGTGCTTAAAGGCAGAGAAAAAATAGCTTCCATACAGGCACAAAAGGCTTTAAACATCGCAAATCTTACCCTAAGCCATCTGCGATCCGGACTCAATCTTAAAACAGCCTGCGCCACTGCCCAAATCATCTTTGATCATATCTCAGTAGCTGCCGTTTCCATCACAGATATCGACAAAATTCTTGCCTTTATCGGGGCCGGAGATGATCATCACAAAGCAGGACAAAAGATACAGATCAGATCAACACAGGTGGTTGTTGAAACAGGCAAACCGCTCTTTATTAAAAGAAAAAGTAAAATCGGCTGTAGTTTGACCGACTGCCCGCTGCAGTCTGCAATAATAGTACCTTTAAAGAAATCCGGGAACACCATAGGAGCTTTAAAACTGTATGGTGATAAAAAAACACTTCTAAACAGCATAGATTTTCAAATTTGTTCAGGCCTGGCAAAACTCTTTTCCACCCAGCTCGAACTGGAAGATATTCAGCTAAAGACCCAACTGCTTGCCCAGGCTGAAATTAAACGCCTGCAATCACAGATCGAACCTCATTTTCTGTTTAATTCATTAAATACCATTACTTCGTTTTGCCGTACAAATCCAGAGAAGGCCAGGGAGCTTTTGATGGATTTTTCCAGCTATCTGAGGAAGAGCCTCGAAAACCATAAGGATTTTGTTACTGTG
>JASJGP010000600.1:0-4099 GCA_033791485.1 Desulfobacterales bacterium
GCATGGCTGTAGGGCTATGGGAGAAGGAGCAGATTGCCGGCAACAGAAGAATTGACAAGTCGTTTCTCCCTTTGATAGATGAGACCAAAAGACAAACCTTGTATGCAGGCTGGCAAAAGGCAGTAAAACGAGCCATGAAGTGGCTCGATTC
This sequence comes from Desulfobacterales bacterium, assembly GCA_033791485.1. Classification (GTDB taxonomy): domain Bacteria; phylum Desulfobacterota; class Desulfobacteria; order Desulfobacterales; family JAUWMJ01; genus JAUWMJ01. The sequence continues at coordinate 152 of JASJGP010000600.1, forward strand.
GTAGTTCTATCTGCCGCCTATAAGATCTCCAATCCCGCCTAGAACAGATCCTTCACCCTTCCTACTTCCGCCTGCAGATGGAGCATGCTGCAAAATACGGTCCGCCATTCGTGAAAAAGGAAGACTTTGCAAAAGCACAACTCCTGTACCACTCAGTGTTGCAAGGAACAAACCTTCTCCGCCGAAGAACATGGACTTAAGGCTGCCTGCACGCTCAATGTCGTAATGTATTCCCGATGTAAATGCGGCTATACAACCTGTATCAACGCGAATGATGTCGTTGTTTAATTTTTTCTTTATTACCGTTCCGCCTACATGTACAAAAGCCATACCATCGCCCCTAAGGCGCTGGAGAATGAAACCTTCTCCACCAAAAAAGCCTGCACCAAGGCGCTTTGTAAATGCAATACCTACTTCAGTGCCAAGAGCAGCGCAAAGAAAAGCATCTTTCTGGCAAAGAAGTTCTCCATTCACCTTGGTCATGTCAATGGGTATGATTTTACCAGGATAGGGAGCGGCAAACGCAACACTCTTTTTCCCGCTGCCTGAGTTTGTAAAATGGGTTAAAAAGATTGACTCGCCTGTGATAGCACGTTTGCCTGCATCCATAAGCTTGCCAAAAAGCCCGCTATCCGGTTTGGAGCCGTCACCCATTTTGGCCTCGAATGTTATTCCATCGTCCATGTAATTCATTGCTCCGGCCTCGGCTATTACGGTTTCACCTGGGTCGAGCTCAACTTCAACGATTTGTATATCGTCACCAATAACTTTGTAATCGACTTTATGGCATTTCACGGTGTAACCCTCCTGTTAATGTTGATGGCGTTGTAAAAAGTCTCATCTACTGCGTTGTACCGGTTTTTCAGGAACTCGACATACTATAAGTATAGTCTCGTCCCTGAAAAACCGCTACGCCTGTTTATCCCGCTGATTTTTAGCGGGGGTATATGAGGATTTTTACTTAGCCATCCGCTTATCCAAAGAATTTTTACAAACTCATCAATGTTGCCATCAAATTTTACGAAATACGCTTTTTCCTGTCCAGATTACGGTATTGTATTGCTTCGGAGATATGGTCAACCTGGATGTCGGCTATGCCTTCAAGATCTGCAATGGTTCGTGCAATCTTAAGAATACGGTTGTATGCCCGAGCGGAAAGACCGAGTTTGTCGATTGCTGATTCAAGGAGATCTGCGGATGCTTCATCGATTACGCAGTATTTTTTTATATGGCGGTTGCTCATCTGGGCGTTGCAGTAAATTTTTGTACGCATTAATCTACCGGATTGGATTGATCGAGCTGGCTCAACACGCTTTCTTATTTCTTCCGATGGCTCTGCATCCGAGTCTCCCATCAGGTCCTTGTAAGGAACTGCCGGCACTTCCACATGAATGTCTATCCTGTCAAGCAGGGGGCCGGAAATCTTTGATCGGTACTTGTGAATCTGGTTATAAGTACACGTGCATTCATGTTTCGGATCAGATAAATATCCGCACGGGCAAGGGTTCATCGCAGCTATAAGCATAAAGCTTGATGGATAGGTAATGGTTGATGCTGCCCTGGAAATGGTAACCTGAAGATCTTCCAAAGGCTGGCGCAACACTTCTAGAACGTGCTTTTTGTATTCGGAAAGCTCATCTAAAAATAAAACACCATTATGGGCAAGGCTGACCTCCCCTGGTCTTGGGATATGACCTCCACCGATTAAACCTGCATCTGATATTGTATGATGGGGAGATCTGAAAGGCCTTTCTGTAACAATGGCCTGATTTTTTTTAAGCATTCCGACCACACTGAAAATTTTAGTGGTTTCTATAGCTTCATCAAATGTAATCGGCGGAAGTATGGTGGGAAGGCGTCTGGCCAGCATGGTTTTTCCTGAACCTGGCGGGCCAACCATAATAAGATTATGGCCTCCGGCAGCAGCAACTTCCATAGCCCGTTTTACATGCTCCTGACCCATGACTTCAGAAAAATCGACCTCAGATTTGGTATTCCTTTTAAATATAGCGGAAATGTCTGCCTTTTCAGGCTCTATCCGGATAAAACCGCGGAAAAAGTCTACGACCTGGTGCAATGTTTTTACTGGAAAAACAGGTAGATCCTTTACAACTGATGATTCCTTCCTGTTGTCGTAAGGAACAATTATGCCTTCATAACCCGCCTTTTTTGCCGCAAGAGCCATGGGAAGGGAGCCGTTTACAGGTTTAATTCGACCATCTAAAGAAAGTTCACCTAATACAAGATATTTGTTAACAATATTTTGAGGAACTACTCCGGTTGCGGATAAAATTCCTATTGCAATGGGCAGATCAAAACCGGTTCCCTCCTTTTTTATATTGGCAGGGGCTAAATTTACTGTAATTCTGTCATCAGGGAAACTGTAGCCTGAATTATTAATGGCAGACTTAACCCTTTCTTTGCTTTCTTTTACAGAAGCTTCCGGAAGCCCGACAGTAGTAAAGGTTGGAAGTCCTGATGTGATATCTACTTCCACTTCCACAAAGTACGCATCAATTCCAATAACCGCACTGCTTAATACTTTTGCGAGCAAATTGCCTCCTTTAGCAATAGCAATTTTATTAGTTGAAATTTATAGCAGATAGTATTATATAGGACAATCTTTTTTATCCTTTAACAAACAGCATTCTATTATATACCGTAATTATGCATTTTTCCCAAAGAACCATTAAAAAGCCGGTAAATTGCAAAGGCATTGGCCTTCATTCAGGCAAAAAGGTAAATTTAGCGATTAAACCTGCGCCGGTCAACCATGGCATTAAATTCATCAGGACAGATCTTCTTAACCGTCCCGAAATAACTGCGCATTTTAACCAGGTTGTGGATACCAGCCTTGCAACCGTCATAGGGAGTGGCGGGTGTATTGTGTCAACCATAGAACATCTCATGGCCAGTTTTGCGGGCCTTTCAATAGATAATGCCTTAGTTGAACTTGACGCATATGAAGTCCCTGTAATGGATGGCAGTGCTGGTCCTTTTATCGAAATGATAAAAAAAGCGGGAGTAAAAAATCAGTCTGCACCAAGACACTTTTTTCTGATAAAAGAACCGATTATGCTTGAAGAAGCCGATAAGTCGGTTAGCGTATATCCTTCAGCAACTTTTAAAATAACATACACTATAGAGTTTAATCATCCTTTGATAAAAAAACAGACCTATTCCATAGATTTATCAGATGAAACCTTTGAAAGCACAATTTGCAGGGCTAGAACCTTTGGTTTTCTGCATGAAGTAGAATATATGAAACGTTATGGCCTTGCCCTTGGAGGTTCACTTGAAAATGCAGTTGTAATTGATAAAGACAGCATAGTTAACGAAGATGGTTTGCGATTCGAAAATGAATTTGTACGACACAAGATTCTTGACTGCCTCGGAGATTTTGCCCTTCTTGGGATGCCGATTTTAGGCCATTTAATTGTTGTTAAATCAGGGCATGCCTTCAACCACGCCTTTCTTGAAAAATTCTTTTCCCAGAAAAAATCATGGGAAACCTGCACAATCCAAGATTCTGCGGAACTTGAACAATTGCAATCAAAATCTCTTGCAATTTAAGAGGGTTTCAGGTATAAATTAATCTGGTATTTTTTTTGCAATCTTTCCCAATCTTTTATGTTTTGATATAACACCGCTAATGAATCGAAAAATATTTATCATACTTCTTAGCTCGCTCTTTCTTTTTCAGACTCCTGCTTTTGCACAGGATGCAAAACTTGTTAATGTAAATATCTCAAATACACTTGACGATCTTCTAATATATTTCAATGTTGAAGGCGCTTTCAGAGAAAAACTGAAGAAGGCTATTTTAAGCGGAGCGCCGGCGACTTTTTCATTTTATGTTAATTTATACAGGATTCGAAATTTCTGGCCGGATAAGAGTATAGCAGACATAAAGGTAACTCATACGGTAAAATACGATACTTTGAAAAA
>JASJGP010000601.1:0-2922 GCA_033791485.1 Desulfobacterales bacterium
TTTCGTAACATTTTCGTTCACTTTAGGCACTTCACAATCTTAAAACTCAACTGTATTTATTCCCTTTTCTATGTTAACCGCAACGCAGAGTCACAAAGAAAAGATACTTTAAAAAACAATAAAACAAATAACCTTTGCGTCTCTAATGCCCACCGCGCACGTGGGGTTTGGTGGTGAGTTATCGTAAAAAATGCCAGATTTTTTATATGCAAAAAATTTGCCAGATGTATCGGAAAAGAAATTCGGATGGTTTAGAAAGAGCGGAAGAGTTTATGAAAGCCGGTTTTTTCTCCTGAAATTTAGGTTGTAATTAAAGCTGTTATGGTGATATACATGTCTGTTTTTTTTGAACCTCTGTATATTAAACAATACAGGCAAATACTTACGTAGCCAGGCTGAAGCTGTTTAGACTGAAGGCAAAAGAAAGGCAGAAGGCAGAAGGGAAGGGCAGAAAAAATGAACATCCAACATCAAATGTTGAATGGGAATATGGTTCGGTGGTTATTAACCGTGAAGCTTGAAACCATGAACCTTGAACCTGGAGCGAAGCGACGGTAGAAAATGGATATTCTAACAACCATAATTCCAATATTTGCTGTTATCATCCTTGGATGGTTTGCCAGCGTTAGAGGGTTTATTCCGTCGGAATTTTTAGGTCCTGCAAACAGGCTTGTTTACTATATCGCAATCCCTGCTATGATTTTCCGATCAATATCCAGGTCTTCCTTTACAAGCCAGTTTGACCTAAAGGTGCTGGTTATTACTCTTTTGTCTATTCTGGTAATTTTTGGCTTCGCCTGGTGCGCAGGTTTAATTACCCGTATCAGGAAAGAGCAGATGAGTGCATTTGTTCAGGATTCCTTTCATGGAAATCTTGGATATATAGGTCTTGCCGTAGCATACTACTTTCTTGGAACCGAAGGGCTTGCCAGGGCAAGCATTATTGCCGGATTTATGATGATTTTGCAAAATCTTCTTGCAGTTATAGTACTTGTCCTGTATTCCGGCGATAAATCGGTGAAAGAAGAAAAGTGGCATATTGCTTTAAGAATAATGCGAAATCCGATAATAATTTCTGTTATAGCAGGAATGATCTTTTCCATAAGTAATATTCAAATGCCACTTGTTATCGACCGAAGTCTTGATATTTTAAGCGGTCTTGCACTTCCCATGGCATTGCTGATAATAGGAGGTTCATTATCTTTTAAGCTGATGCGGCTTAATATGTTGCCGGTTCTATCTACAGGCATTATAAAACTGGTTTTACTTCCCGGCCTTGGTTTTCTTTTATTTAGTCTATCAGGCATTGCAGCCACCGATTATCTGCCGGGACTTATTTTGCTTGCATCACCAACAGCCACAGTTACTTATGTGATGGCAAAAGAAATGAACGGCGATACGGATTTTGCAGTAGCAGCTATATCTGCAAGCACATTAATATCGGCTGTTACATTTACTGTGTGGCTCAATATTGCTGGGTAAAAGGAGAAAATATGGATTTAAAATTTAAAAGAGTCATGGTTACAGGCGCTGCCGGGTTTATAGGATTTCACCTGGCACAGCGTCTTTTAAAAGACGGGTGTCATGTTACCGGAATTGATAACCTGAATACGTATTATGATGTCAGGCTAAAAGAGGCTCGCCTTGAAATACTGAAAGGGCAGGAAAATTTTACATTTTTTAAAATGGATCTTTGCGACAGGAAAGATTTTGAAAAAAATTTAGAAAACAGTTCATTTGATGTTGTTGTAAACCTGGCCGCACAGGCCGGAGTAAGATATTCACTGGAAAATCCACATGCGTATGTTGATGCCAACCTTGCAGGATTTGTTAATGTCCTTGAATATTGCAGGTACAATGACGTTAAACACCTGGTATTTGCATCATCCAGTTCCGTTTACGGAGCGAACACTAAAATGCCTTTTTCCGTTCATGATAATGTTGACCATCCTGTTTCACTGTATGCAGCAACAAAAAAGGCAAATGAACTCATGGCCCATACGTACAGTCATTTATACGGCCTTCACTGCACCGGCCTGAGGTTTTTTACTGTTTATGGACCGTGGGGACGTCCGGATATGGCTCTTTTCCTTTTTACTCGGGCTATCATAGAAGGAAAACCTATTAAAGTGTTCAACCACGGAAAGATGCAGCGGGATTTTACATATATAGACGATATTATCGAAGGGGTTGCAAGGGTAATGGGAAAGCTTCCAGAACCTAATCCTGCATGGAGCGGGGATAATCCTGATCCAGGAACATCATATGCCGGGTATAAAATTTATAATATAGGCAATAACAATCCGGTTGAGCTTATGGAATTCATAGAGACAATTGAGAAAGTTCTCGGCAAAGAGGCAACAAAGGAATTTATGGATCTTCAACCAGGCGACGTTCCGGCCACATATGCAGATATAGACGATTTGATTAATGATGTGGGGTTTAAACCCGCTACTTCCATTGAACAAGGAATTAAACGTTTTATTTCATGGTACAGGGAGTATTATGAATAAAGAAAGGGGTTAACCAGTGTAGGTTAACCCCCTGATATTCTCGTACACCCGACTTGAAGTATAGGATATCAGCTCCGGCCGGAAAACCTATATCCTTAGACGATAGCTTGTTTAAAAATGGACGACCCGAAATCGCTACCAATTAGGTAAAGCTATATTACAGTTTTTTTATCAGGGTAAGCTTGTCCTTTGAACCATTGCGGTTAAATGCAAGACTGAATGTCGAACCGTTATCATCCCACACCTGCATAAGCGTCCATTTCTCCGTCTGGCCATTATCCGCCTTAACATCAAGGGAAATTAAATCATTCTGAACGTTTTTAACCGTTGCCTCAACGGTTTTCTCCCCTATCTTCAGGAAATTCTGCTCTCCGGTAAGATTGATTTCGATCACAGTACCATCATTGCC
>JASJGP010000602.1:0-4933 GCA_033791485.1 Desulfobacterales bacterium
GATAACAATTATGGCAGCACCACTTACCTGACTGCCTACGACCGATTTATCATGCAGTTCAACCTGCCCGCAGAGTTAATAAATAAAACAATCGTTTCGGCCGAGTTGAGTGTTTATGTCTGGGCAGTCGATTCGACAGACGTGGGAACCGGTCTGCTGCTATATCCGGTAACCCGGGCCTGGGATGAGGGTTCTGTTACCTGGAACCAGGCCAAATCCGGCACCTCATGGAATACGGCAGGCGGAGATATAGGACCAGCGATCGGTCAGCTGGCCGTTGAGGATATCGACCATCAATTCTTGACACCATTAAATATACCAGATCTGGTACAGCAATGGGTTGACGGAAGTACGCCCAACTACGGATTGATTCTGGACAAGGGCTCGGATGTGGGAATGGGCATCAAAGCCAGTGAATACGGTCAACACGCGTCTCCCTATCTGACAATTACTTATTCCGCCAAGTTGTGCACAGACTTGGATATGGACGGTGATGTAGACGGTGCAGATCTGGCCCAGCTGATTGGTGTGTTCAATCCGACGTGTGTTTTAGATTTTGCCCTGGCCTTTGGGCAATAGAACAGGAGGGACCGGGATCTATACAACCGATTAAAATATCAATATAAGATCAGAAGAGCACTTTCAAAAAGTTCTTAGTTAAAGTTCTTGGCCTTAAAAACAGCATGTTAAAGATTATCTATGATTTTCAAAATTTTTCAGAAAATCAGGGTTCCCCCGATTGACACCTACCTAATGCTATCTACTATATGGACTGAAATGTGAAGTTGTTTATTATAATTATTATAAAATACTCTTAATTCGGTTTTCAAGCAAGTCGCTGAAATGTTGAATAATTGTAAATGCTTTTAAAATATTGTTAATGAGTTTTAAAAAAATATAAGATGTAACACCGATTGCACTTGTTTTGAATGTATTGTGCTATCAAAGGACAAAAATGATCAAAAATTCAAAAATTCTCATAGCAGATGACGAACCCAGATTATGTAGCAGCCTAAAAACCTTGTTATCCACCCGAAACTATGAAGTGCAAACATGTAATAGCGGGAACGAATCTTTAAAGTATTTAACCAATGATAAATTTGAACTTATTCTCCTGGATATCTTTATGGAGGATATGACTGGTTTTCAAGTAATTGAAAAAATAATGAATCAGGCAATAGACACTTCTGTTATCATTATGACCGGAAATGCTTCAACAGATTCTGCGGTTAGAGCGCTCAGGATGGGAGCGAATGATTATTTAAAAAAACCGTTTGAACCGGAAGAATTGTATACATCTGTGAGGACTATTCTCAACCAGAGGACATTGAAAAAAAAACGTAAAGAAAATGAGCAACGATATGAAACTTTGGTAAATATCATTCCCCAAGGCATTCAAATTACCAATCCTGATGGTAAAATCATATTCAGTAACCCTGCACATCATAAAATTCACGATACGCCTAATGGTGGACTAATTGGCAAGTATTTATGGGAGTTAATTGCAGAAGAAGCTGATAGAGCTAAAACGAAAGAATATTACAAATCTCTGATTAGAAAGCAGCCTAACCCAGAAATTTATTTTACTGTAGATAAAACAATAAAAGGAAAATTGATTTATACCCAGATAAACTGGGACTATATTCGAAATTCAAAAGGAGAACTGACCGGAATAATTAGTGTCATTAGCGATATAACGAAACGCAAGAAGGCAGAAAAGGGTCGTGAAAAAATTCTCAAAGCGCTTCAGCAATCACTTGAAAACGTTAAAACATTAAATGGATTACTCCCGATCTGTTCACATTGTAAGAAAATCCGGGATGACAAAGGCGACTGGAACCAGTTAGAAAAATACATCCAGCAACATTCTTATGCAAAGTTCTCTCACGGTATATGTCCTGAATGTTCAGACAAGCTTTATAACAAAGAAAATTGGTATTTAGAAATGAAAAAAAAGAAAGAACAAAAAGAATGATATTTTGTCTCCTGCAATTGAAGTATATGAACCAGTCGCTGCGACAGAAATCACCAACCGGAATAAGATCTATTGTATCATGTACAGCATTTGCAAACTCAACTTTGGGAGCATCCAACTCAATCTGTAATTCAGAGTTTTAATGGCAATATAGGGTTAAAGGTAAGTTCTTGATCCTCTATAATATTTTTTAAAATATGGGTTGGTGAGATATCCATATGACACTGTTCTGCCTTGTCCTGGCGCATGAACAAAGGTGTTTTCACCAATAAAGATCCCCACATGGTTCACTTTTTGAGCAGTAGGGTTTTTAAAAAACACAAGATCTCCAGGCTTTAAATCTTTTTTGATAACAGGTTTCCCTGATGAGAATTGTGCATTCGCTGTTCGTGGGATATAAATGTCAACTTTTTGGTATGTGTAAACTATTAATCCACTGCAATCAAACCCTTCTGTAGGTGAATCCCCTCCCCATTTGTATGGTCGCCCAAGGTTACTAATCGCATGTTGAACAATGATGTTTCTTGATTCAGACAGTTTGCAAGATGTCTTCTCAATTTCTTGACTCTGCTGACTGTCTGGAGGAAGATCTTGTTTTAAAATAACCTGGTTGTGTGCAGAACACGAAACCTGCAATACTATCAATAGGAGAAGCGTGACTTTTATAAATAGACTATACATAAGCGCATCGGACTCCACCATATGCATGGTAATTTGAAGCTGTAGCATTTCCCTCAAAAAGGGTTAATATAAGATAATGTTTCATAGCTGTTCTCTTTCCCTTTCAATCTTCTGGAGCCTATGGCGTGTTTGATATAATAAAGATATCAAGAGGTTGTTACAATGTCAATCATCCTCAATTTTTGGGCTTTTATGCCTTGTTTTAAAAGGGTTTTTATTTGATTTTTTAATTTGAGGCTGCAAATTTTCTTTATACCAGATGTGGTATTGTAGGAAATTTTAAAAAAGTGAGTCTTTCACGTTAAAGTGGATAGGATAGGTTAAAATCAGCTCCATCCAACTCCAAGATAGGACGAATTCAAGTATTATTCTTTTTTCATTAATGAAGAATTTTTTGGAAAATTAATACTTTCTCTGCTATGCTGTTCAGATCAAAGTGTATTGTTTGTTTGTTTATTTATTATAGGTTTTTATATATTTCGTATCTGTCATTTATTACTAAGGAGAAAAATTAATGAAAAGGAATTTTATCATTGTAATATTTATTCTTTTTAGTGCAGTTTCAGTATGGGGTTTAAATGATAAAAAAAATGACAAATCTATCGAACAAGAAAATGTTAATTTAGAGGAACAAAAAAGGCTTTTCAGACAAAACATTCCACCGATTGCTGTACGGTTTATTGGCATTCCCTATAAACTTGGAGAAAATCCTCAACAATCAGGAACAACCGACAATTCCCACCTGTTCTTTTCCATCTACTCTTTAGCAGCTCAAAAAGCCGGGTTGTCTTATAAAGAATATCTTCCCATGAAATATCTCTTACGTAATATAAAGGAAGTGAATAAAAATGATCTTAAAAACGGAGATCTCATCGTTCTCAACGATGACCATGCCGCTATGGTTTACCAAGTTGAAAATACAGGAAAAATTCATTTAATTTATTCATCAGAGAAAAGACAAAAAGTCTTATCCTTCACCAGTGACCATATTGTATTTCATGCCTACTGGTTGGAAAACCTCAAGGGCTTTTACCGGTTGTCTGATACAATGCTCGCACTAGCAGATTGATAGTATAATTCATTTGTTTATGCTTTGTTAAATATGGCCGAAGTTATAACCAACCCCCATTAAACTGACCCAAAGACACTCTCACAAACAATTTATCCCCATTAATTTATATAAAAAACACAGCACCATCCAGCTTCCACCCCCCCATATATTTTCAGCCCTTTCTATCATGGACTACCAGGGTAGTCACGGGGGTAGATATGGCTTGATCCTCATCTCAGGCCTTTGTTCTGTACGTCACCTCGTGGCGTTCCATGCCCCCAACCATGCAGTAGACGTGGCAGCTTCCTTTCCTGAAATGGGGTGCTGGGGCATCATTTCTTTCTGTTTGGATTGTTCTAAGCCTACCCATGACAGCGAGCGGATATCTCTTTACACAAACTCTAAACGTTGATATTGATGTGCCGATCAATGCTTTAACCGCACAGCTCGAAAAATTTTAATAGCATTATTGACCCTATTAAAAAGTCATTTGGTCAGTTTGTGCTATAGACTTGTGTACGATATCATGCTCAAGTTATAAAATATTACATTATATTTGCGAAGGAGAGCATTTCAAACTATCCTTCTGCATTAATTTTAGATACTGGAGGCCCTGGACCACCAGGGGGCTGGCTATCCAGAATACCTCCATGTATCTGAAGCTCCAGAAGGACAAGAAAAGTCTGGAAGAAGATATCTGGAGTCACCGGTTCTGGTTTTAGGTGTGTAAAAAAAATCGAACCGCTTTAACGTGTCGGGGCACCTGCACGATTGATTCGGCAGGCGTCCCGTTTTTTTCAGGCCAACTTTAATTTTTGCAGTGCCTGCTCGGCCGCAATGGTGATGGGCTCTGCACTGGGCTCTGATGAGATGTCCGGGTTACAGGCCGACGAAAAGGTGGTCAGTTCACCGATGGTTTTGCCTCCGAGGATGAATGCACTGACCGCATCGATTTCCCTAGACGGGCCAATGGTATGGCTGACGATCTGTCCGCCGATAAGCCGCTGGCTCTTTTTATCAAAGACCAGCTTGATCTTCCAAGGCAGCATGCCCGGTATCATGGCATGCTTACTGCGGGAATCGACCACCGCGCAGACGGGTTCGAACCCGTTTTGTTTCGCATCCGTTTCGGTAAGACCGGTAGCCGTAACGATAAGGTCGAACATCTGGCATCCACCGGCATTGAGCACACCGGGGAACTGGATATCATAACCGGCCAGCCGTTT
>JASJGP010000603.1:0-4569 GCA_033791485.1 Desulfobacterales bacterium
CGGCGATTTTTCAATAACAAAATAGAGTGCCCCTGGGGGCACGTCTTGTCCGGGTCCAAAAATAGGCGGACGGCCCAGGTCGCAAACACCACACACCATCTTTTTGGTTTCTTCGCAGGATATAATATCCAGGGCAGTTTGTAAACTTGTCAGCCTTGCATGAGAAGGATCGTTTACTACAAAACCTTCTCCTGTCAGGCCGAAATGGATAGCCGCCTCACCAAGGAAACAGTTGGGAAGAGTATAGGCAAAGAGATTCGGACTGGCCATGAGTCCGTCATCTGGTATGACTGTGTTAAAAAAATCGATGTCCGTATGAAGGCAGCCATATAGCGTGGAAGCAATGATGCCGATGTCACGCTTTTTATTCCATTTTTCCAGACCGGCGTCTTTTAAAGCAAATGCAATGGCTGCAAGGCCCAGTCTGGAATATTCATCCATTCTTCCAAAGTGCTTATAAGGTTTACCAAAGACTACCGTGCCGGTAGTTTTTGGCAGATTGTCTGCCGGCATGGAGAAGCTGTCAGATTTCCTGCCGCATCCCATGCCTGCGGCAGTTACCCATCCGATACCGGTAATCGAGGCAATCACCGGGCACCTTCCCTTGCCAGGACGATGGCTGCGTTAATCCCACCAAATCCGGAATTCGTTGTTAGAAGATAGTCACCTGATATTTGTACTAATTTGGAACTGACAAACCCTTTTGCACTATCTTCCGGATCAGAAAAACCGACAGTGGGTGGTACAATCTGTGTTGAAAGGGTTTTTAGACCCAGGGCGACTTCAATACCTCCTGCTGCCCCCATGGTATGCCCTATTGCGCCTTTCACGGAACAGATCGGAACTTTGCGTTCTCCAAATATCTGTCTGAAAGCGGTAAGCTCCATTAAGTCATTGTAAACCGTGCCTGTACCGTGGGCGTTAATTGTTGTTATCTCCTGTTCTGTCAGATTAGCTCTTTTCAATGCCTGGCGAATAGCGCGTATCAGACCACTGGCATCCCGTGCAGGCGCCGTGATATGTGTAGCGTCGTTGGATACACCCCAGCCGAGTATTTTACCAAGAGAGGAAAGGTTATCTTTTTTTGCACGATCCTCGCTCATCAAAAGAATGGCGGCGGCGCCTTCTCCTGGAGTAAGCCCCTGCCTGCTGCGGTCAAATGGTCTGCAGGGAAATGGCGATGATGCCTGCAGGCAAGAAAAACCGGAAAAAATAAATTCCGTAATAATGTCAAGACAACAAACCAAAACAGATTCTACCTTACCGGAAGCAATCATTGAAGCGCCGCGTGCCGTTGCGATGGCGGAAGAAGCACAGGATGCGCTTATATTTATACCTTTTTCAGTAAGCCCTAGCTGTTGGGAAACAATATTTCCTATGGAGGACAGGATAATGTCTTTGGTGTCAACCCGGTTTTCCCTGCACAATTTTTCAAGGTCATCAATACCTGCCTTTGTTGTTGCTGTAAGAAGAAACGAATCATGGGGAACCGGGCCAACACTCTCTAATAATCGGTCAAGAAGGCTACGCATCCTGGAGTGTTCCGGCTTGCAGGCTGATGAGGTAAGGTCTCCAATGCATGCCGCATACTTAGAGATGTAATTTTCAACCGGAAAATGTCTGACAGGCTTTATTCCTGTCTTTCCAGCCATAAGCCCCTGCCACAACTGTTCGAGATCGTCGCCCAGCGCAGTGACAGCCGCTACATCTGTAATCAAAACCTGGTTCATTTTTAGTTTCCTGACTGTTTAATGGAGCTCTTCGCTTGAGGATCGTTTTGTTTGAGGATAATTTTCAAAGGTCTCTAAGTGACAGGGTTTTAGAATTGCAAGCGTTCACGGAACGTTGAAATTGAAAACTTGGCCTTCATGCTTTGTAGCCGTTTACAGTTGTCGGTTCACAGTTCACGGTTTTCACAATGAACTATGCAACGACTAAAGCATTTTGGATATTGATCTCAATTCTTGAATCAACTCTTTTAAATCTTCAAAAGAGGGCCTCATCCTTTTCCTATGCTTTTTGTTTTTTTCAACCGTAAGCTGTATGACCGGTAACCATAAACTCTTTCCGAATTTCTACTTTCCAATTTCAAGTCTCGAGCCATGAACGGCTACATATAATCTAAAGAAAAATCATGTTATTTTAAAAGCCTATAATTTTTTTTGGCATATTTTTTCACTCTTCTGCTGGCTGCATTTTTAATAACCATTTCCAGTGTGGTTTTATACTGGACCTGCTTCGAGCGACCCAGAACGTTGCACATCCATGCCATTGCCTCAGCATGGTTTCTGTCTCTTGTTTTTATTTCATATCCTTTTAAAAGCTCTTGTTCTGCAACCTTTAAAAGTTGTGGATTGGTCGGGAATGATTTAACGGTGTATTGAGCACCTTTTATTTTTTCTTTTGAGTTTGGTGATTTTAACAGATAGAGAATTTGAGAGACAGTTGCCACCGGAGCTCTTTTTCTCGCGCGGCGGCTTGAACGTTCTGTCCGTAAAGCTCTGTCAACAGTTGCTTCAGGATGTATGGGAGTTAACGGGCCTACGCTCTTAACCATCTGACCAAATTTGACAGCCCCAGGTGTTTTTTCTTCAACAATATCGGTCTTTGAAATCTTGTTCCTGACCTTTGTAATGATTAATCTGCCTGTTTCGATAGTCTCGACATCCAGTACTTCCTTGGTTTTTGGGTGTCGTATGATCTTCCCCTCTTTATAAACGATAAACTCCATGCCTTCTTTTACGCCTGCTATCCTGCCAAGATCGATTGAAGCTTTCATTTTTCCTGTTTTGCGGCTTACAACATAACCTTCCAGGGGGAAATTTTTAATTATTTTAGCAGACATTTGTACGACCAGGTCTTGAAGCTGAGCTGCAGCAGAACTCTTCACATTTTCAGCCGCAATGATCGAAGCGGTTTCAACATCAATGATTCTGGCATTGATTTCCAGAATATTTTGAAGCTTAAGCACAGAACCTGAAATAATTATTTTAACACCAAGGAGTTTGCCTATCTTTGTTGCGGTGGTTTCATCAACGACGCCGGACATTCCCAGTTTTTGCTCATTAAGAATTTTCTTGAGCAGTCCGCGTTCTACAACGTCAAACCTGCCTTCTTTGACAAAGGCGGTAATAAACCACTCCGCTACAATAGCTCCCATATCTTCAGTTTCAAACCCGGAACCTTTGAGTGAAAAGTCAAGGACAGCTATTTTTGTCCTTTTAAAGTCCGCATTTGCTGCAAGCGGTATCGATATGAAAAAGGTAAGAACTAACAAAAAGGCAATATGTCGTTTCATCATTATTCTCCTCTTATTATTTTAAATATTATAGAGAAAAGAGTGCTGTCTGTCAAGAAAGATACTGCGATAAAACAGGGTGTACGCGTTTTGAAAAATATAATCAGTTTAAAAGGAGGGGAAGACGGGATAAGTACAGCTGACAGGTTATGTTGTTAGAATAATCGCCAATTCGGAACAAAAAGGTTGTACGCGCTACGCCTTGTGAACGCTTACGAATAATCATGGTGAGCTTAAAATATAACAAGTTGTTTTGCTATGCAATCCGTTTGTAAGATTGTTGCTGCTGGAGGATAAAAAAATCATGCCGCCTTTGCATATCAGGCCTGACGTTTTTATTATGCGACTTTTTTTATCTTGTGATACCAGTCTGATTTTATTTGCAGGATTAACATCATATGCATCCTTATCCTTTGTTTGCGTGATTGTTCCGATTTGCAGATATAGTGTCGCAGGAATATGAATCTTGAAATTCAGACTGGCAGTTGCAGAGCTGCTTTGAGATGCCATGTTGCTTTCAGCCATGGAGTCACCTGAGCTAAAAAGAATAAAAGCCGTGCAACAGATCAAAGGCAGTATTTTACTGATTTTTTTCACCGGATAACTTTCGATTTTGAATCATTACGCACATAAACGATCTGAATCTATTATCGGCATTTTAATGAATAACTTTAGATATTTTTTAATAATTTGTAGCTACTCAGCCTGAATAGGTGAGTAGCTACAATAATTTAAGGAGAGGCATACATGGGAACGATATTGTAGCAATAAACGGGATATTACAAAAAGACCATACTAAGGCCTGGCCAGTATGTAATAATAAGAAGTGCTATCAGCAATACAATCATAAATGGTATGGAAGCTTTGTAGAGTTCTGTGATGGGTTTATTAAAACGGTAGCTGGCGATAAACAGGTTCATTCCCACCGGAGGTGTAAAATAACCTATTTGCATATTAGCCAGAAAAATGATGCCCAGATGAACCGGATCTATGCCATAGCTTGCAGCTACAGGAAGTATAAGCGGCACCATAATGATAAGCGCTGAGAAAATATCTAGTATTGCGCCGAGCAGCAATAAAAATATGTTAAGCAGGATTAAAAATGCTATTTTGTTTGTTACCAGTTCCTGAATGAGCTCAAACAGCCGCATGGGAACCTCGGCATCGATAAGATAATTCGTAAAGGCCAGTGATACGCCGATTATCAATAAAATTCCACCGCATACAACCATCGACTCGCGCATTATGGCTGGAAGCCGGGAAAGTTTTAT
>JASJGP010000604.1:0-7886 GCA_033791485.1 Desulfobacterales bacterium
CATTTCTTTGCCTTTTGCCGTTCCTGTTTCATAAAGGCTGTTCAATTCCAACTGTAAGGCATTGTTTAATTTATGTAATGACATATTACTCCTCCTGCATTTAACCTTAATTAATAATCATGGCGAATAGAGACTCTGGGAAAATGGGTTGTTTCATTAGCTTTAATCGATTATTATTTCAGTATCTCTCTGTCAAGAAAGATATCCCAGATGCGCTTGAACGTAGAGAAACGATGTTTTCCACTTACTTCGATTACATTCTCAGAAGAAAGCGAGGACGCCAGCAATTTTTGAGCCTGATAATAAATATCCTCTGTCCCAATGCCCAGATAAATCGTTGGATGATCGCTGCCGTGCCGGTTGTACTCTTTCAACCAGTGCCAGAGCATGCGCTGCCAGTCGTCTTCTTCATCGTAATCTCCAGGTTCCCACTGCTCTAAACCACCGGCCGAGTATATTTCATCAATAATTAATTTGTCGCCCAGAAAAGGCCCGAGAAGGAGAACACCATCAATATCTTTTGTGTACTCTTTCAAGTATAGTACTGATCCAAGACCACCCATGGATGTCCCCACCAGCCAGATTTTTTCATAGTTCATTGCCTTTGCCGGCTTAATAACATCCTCTTTTAGCCGAACCATAAGACTGCGATCATTATAATAGCCGAAATGAGCATTGGGGGCGATCATATCATAAGGAAGCCCTCTCATTCGAACGGCCTCAACAAACCCTACCTTCTCGAAGCATTCATGGCCGTCAAAAATGCAATTCAGAGTACCGCCCATACCCCGCAGAAAAACAATGAGATTTTTGTTCCTTTCAGTGGTTGATTCATATTTGAGTACTTCTAAAGGTACTTTGCAAGGCCCAAAACAACCGGTTAGCAACATTACCGGTAACAGTACAGCATAAATTATAACCGAACGTGTAGACACAATTTCCTCCAATGTAAAAAATCCGGGTACTGAAAGCCCGGCTTTGAGTTACCCCGGGGTAGGGTATAATACTGTAAACCTGGTGTCCGTTTCAATCAAGTTAGTCAATTTGGCTCTTCTCAATTTAGTTGGAGAAGAGGGTCCAAGGATTCCAGGGGTCAAGGATTCAAGGCCCGCCCTGTCGCGACCCAGTGATTACTTAAAGTATAGGCTAAGCTTCATGATAATAATCATTTAATGACAATATAGTAAGGGTTATCGGTCTGGGCCAGGGGTTTGTTTTCTAAAGACTTTATCAGCGTTTTTAACATTCTTTCGATTTCCGCTATGTCTTTGTTCAGCGCAGCCTATTCATCTTTTTTAATTAAAGCTAAATCCCCGGCCAATAATATATCAAGTTTCCAATTCACAAACAGAAGCATATGATATGTAAAGCATCCTAATGTAATCCTTGGTTGTCTTTCTTCCTTTTTTAATCCTTTTCTCAAACCTTTAATATATCAAAAAAAATACCACTTTATCAAGATAAATTTAATGGCTGCTTAAAAACTCTTTGTTTTTTGCCTTAATTGTGGGCCCCCCAGCATCGAAATCCATGTAAATACCGACATTGTTTCCACCTAACATCGAAGTTTTCAAATCAGGATACCTTTTTTTAAAAACATGAATCATCGCAGCATTTTCTCTTAACACCGTTGCTGAAAACTCGGTATAACCGTTTTTCCTGGCTATTTTTTCTAATAATTCAAGAAGATAAGAACAAATACCCATGCCCTGGCAATCCTCGCGCACTACAAAAGCAACCTCCGCTCTTTTGCTTTCTTCCATTGCGTATGAGCCTATTGCCGCTATCTCCTTATGTCCTCCTTTTTGAACAAGTCCGATAATTGACATATTTTTCCGGTAATCAACGCTGGCCCACTGTTTCTGAAGGATTTCGTGTGAAAACAATTTCATTTTATAAAAAAATCTAAAATAAATCGTTTTTTCCTGCAAAGAGTAGAAAAAATTTCTAAAACCAAATTCATCCGAAGGTAAAATAGGCCTGAATTCAATAGTTTTTCCGTTCTTTAATGTCAAAGCGCTCTTATATTCTTCAAGAAACATAAGATCATCCTCAGATGGCGGAAGTTGATCTGAAAAAATGTAGCGATGCTTCTTAGCCGCTTCTATAAGTTCTTTGCGAAATTTTGGGTGGGCAATCTGAGCCAGCTCCATGACCCTCTGATATATTCCTTTCCCCTGAAGTTCCGCTATTCCATACTCCGTTATAACGAAGTTAACATCTGCTCTTGTACTGGCCACACCTGCCCCTTCACTCAGATGGGATACAATGCGGGATATAGTTCCATCTTTAGCTGTGGACGGGAGGGCTATAATGGAAAATCCTCCTTTGGACATTGCACTTCCACGGATAAAATCGACCTGGTCTCCAATGCCACTGTAAAACGTGTACCCCATGGAATCTGTACAAACCTGACCGGTAAGATCGACTTCAAGTGCTGAACTTATGGAAATCAGATTATCGTTTCGTGCAATAACTGTCGGATCATTAACATATTCCGATGAACGGAAATAAAACATGGGGTTATTATCCACGTAACGGTAAATTTTCTCAGACCCCATGCACAGTGAGGCTACTACCTTTCCGGGAAGAAGCGACTTTTTCTTGTTTGTAATAACATTTTTTTCAAATAACGGAAGAAAGGCATCGGTAATAAGCTGAGTATGTATCCCCAAATCTTTTTTATTCTTCAGATGTTCTAATATGGCGTAGGGTAAAGTCCCGAATCCTATCTGCAGCGTGGCCCCGTCATCCACAAGCTGGTTTATGTAAAACCCGATTCTTGAAGCAATTTCGTTGTTTTTTATCCTTGGCAGCGCTTCTACAAGCGGTTCTTCATGTTGTACAAGGTAGTCGATATCGTCGACGTGAACAAAACTGTCTCCCCATGTTCTTGGCATCATCGGGTTTACCTGTGCAATAACTATTTTTGAGTTTTCCATCCCTGATTTTGTGATGTCAACCGATACTCCCAGGCTGCAATATCCGAATTTATCAGGAGGACTTACCTGTATAAGAGCAACATCAAGGCCTATACGCTGGCTTGCAAACAGCCTTGGTATCTGGGAAAGGTAGGTCGGTATATAATCAATTTTTCCTTCAAAAGCCGCTTTGCGCATCTGACTGCTTATAAAAAAAAGTTTGAGGAAAAACCGTTTGAAAAACAATTCATCTTCGATATAGTCGGAAAGTGTTGACGAAAGCATCTGATAGAGCATAATATCCTGGAGACTTTCATCTTGTACCATAGCCCTGATTAAATGCTGAGGTTCCCCGCATCCTGTGCCGATAAAAACCCTGTTGCCTCTTTTTATTTTAGAAATAGCTTCCGCGGCAGACACCAGTTTATCCGGACAATGTTTATTCAACTTCATTTATTTTCTCCATTTTCTATTCCTGAAACATTTCTTATTTCTATTTCAACCTAAATTATAAATTTAGTCAAGAAATCAATAACTCAATCAATAACTCAAAATCAGGAGACCTTTGAAAAACGGTATAAATATTAATCAAAAAGCGATTTATGTTTGACCTTCCTGCAATTGCCTGATATTTTTTATTACACAAAATAAAAAAGGAGGGCAATATGGCTAAAATAGGTGTATTACTTTCAGGTTGTGGAGTGAACGACGGCTGTGAAATTCACGAAGCTGTGATTGCATTGCTTACTCTGGACAGGGCTGGAGCTGAAGCAGTCTGTATGGCACCTGATGTGGAACAGTTCGATGTAGTTAACCATTTAACGGGCGAAGCAACAGGTGAAAAAAGAAATGTGCTGGTTGAATCAGCCAGGATTGCAAGGGGCAACATCAAAGATATAAGCAAAGTCCGGGCGGCAGATATAGACGGCCTCATAATTCCGGGTGGATTCGGTGCTGCTAAAAACTTAAGTAATTTTGCCGTTAAAGGAAAGGACGCTGTTGTAAATGGAGATGTTAAACGGCTATTAAACGACATGGTTTCAACCGCTAAACCTGTTGGTGCCATTTGTATTGCTCCTGCAACTTTAACTAAAGCCCTGGAAGGGAAAAATCCTGAAGTAACTATCGGCAACGATATAGGCACAGCCGGTGCAATCGAGGCAATGGGAGGGCAACATAAAGAATGCAGTGTTGACATGATCCACGTTGACAGCAATAATAAGCTCGTTACAACTCCTGCTTACATGCTAGGCCCAGGCATAAAGGATGTTGCTGTCGGCATAGAGAAACTTGTAAACAAGGTTTTGGAGCTTGTTTGAAAGAAAAAATATTCTCTTGACATTATTATTTTGATCAATATATTTAACCATCTTTTTTAATACTGATTTGGAAATCCCTCATCTGGTATTATCCTCCAGGTGAGGGATTTTTTGTTAAAATTTATCAAACAGGAAAAAGCTTTATGGAAAACAACACAAAAAAAGTTAGAAACATCGGCATAAGTGCACACATCGACTCAGGAAAAACAACTCTTACCGAACGGATTCTATTTTATACAAAAAAAATACATGCCATTCACGACGTTAAAGGTAAGGATGGTATCGGTGCTACCATGGATTCCATGGAGCTTGAAAAAGAAAGGGGCATCACAATTGCTTCCGCAGCAACCTTTTGTAAGTGGCAAGGTCACGAAATTAATATCATTGACACTCCCGGCCACGTCGATTTTACAATTGAAGTTGAACGATCCCTGCGTGTGCTTGACGGCGCAATACTGGTCCTGTGCAGTGTTGGTGGTGTTCAGTCCCAGTCCATTACAGTTGACCAGCAAATGAAAAGATATAAAGTGCCGTGCCTTGCATTCATCAATAAATGCGACAGAATCGGGGCAAACCCTTTACGAGTCATCAACCAGCTTAAAGAAAAGCTTGGCCATAATGCCGTGGCAATGCAAATACCTGTAGGCCTTGAAGCTGATTTAACAGGAATTGTTGACCTTGTTATAATGAAGGCGATCTATTTTGATGGCGACAACGGTGAGAATGTTCGCATCGAGGACATACCGGATAACCTTATTAATGAGGCGCTTAAAAAGCGGGAAGAACTTATTGATGCAGCCTCCATGTTTTCGGATGAACTTATGGAAGCCGCACTCGAAGATCAGGTAACCGAAGATCTTTTAATATCTGCCGTACGAAGCGGCACGCTTGCACGTGAATTGACTCCGGTTTTTATGGGATCGGCCTATAAAAACAAAGGCATCCAACCGCTTCTTGATGCTGTTACAAACCTCCTGCCATGTCCGTCCGATGTTGAAAACGAAGCCCTTGACAAGGAAGATAATGAAAAGTCGGTTATCCTTTCCAACAGCCCTGATGATGACCTCGTTGCATTTGCATTTAAGCTCGAAGACGGGCAATATGGTCAGCTTACTTACATACGGGTATATCAGGGAACTCTCGCCAAAGGTATGACAATGGTTAATGTTCGTAACGGGAAAAAGTTCAAAGTTGGCAGGGTTGCCAGGATGCATGCAGATCAGATGGAAGATATTGATAAAATTGATGCAGGATATATAGGCGCCCTTTTCGGTATTGAATGTGCTTCCGGGGATACCTTTGCTTCTTTGGGAACAGGCCTGACCATGACATCCATGTTTGTACCTGAACCTGTAATCTCTCTTGCGATTGTTCCAAAAGACAACAAATCTCAGATTAACATGTCCAAGGCACTTGGACGATTCACAAGGGAGGACCCAACCTTCAGGACACATGTAAGTGATGAAACCAAGGAAACCATTATAGAAGGAATGGGAGAACTTCATCTTGAAGTTTATGTTGAAAGGATGCGACGGGAATACACCGCAGAAGTTTCTACAGGAAAACCCCGCGTTGCTTACAGAGAAACAATAACCAGAAAAGCGGAATTCAATTACATTCATAAAAAACAAACAGGTGGCGCCGGGCAGTTTGGCCGTGTGGCAGGTTATATTGAGCCGGTCGCAGAAGAAGAATTCGTATTTGAAAATAAAATTACCGGCGGTGCTATTCCGACTCAGTTCATCAGTTCATGCGAAAAAGGTTTTAAGCAATCCCTTGCCAAAGGGCCTAAAATGGGCTTCCCTGTAACAGGTGTTAAAATTGTTATTGATGACGGTGCATCCCATGCGGTTGATTCTTCCGAAATGGCCTTTCAGGCGGCAGCTCGCGGAGCATTTAAAGAAGGGTATGCCAAAGCAGGGCCGGTTATCCATGAGCCCATCATGAAAGTCGTAGTCGAGACTCCCACGGAATTTCAGGGTGCCGTAATGGGTTCCTTGAATCAGCGCCGGGGGATGATAGTAGGTTCTCAGGATGAAGGCCCCATGTGCAGCATCGAATCCCGTATTCCACTTGCTGAAATGTTCGGTTATTCAACTGTTTTAAGGTCCCTGACACAGGGCAAGGCGCAGTTCACCATGGAATTTAATACGTATAAAAAGGTGCCCCAGCAGATCATGGAAGAACTTGTCGAAAAAGCCAGGGAAGAAAAAAAGAATGTTGCGTAAACTTATTCGCGATACCAAAGACTCAACACAAACAAATATCAATTTTAACAGTACTCAGGCAAAGATCTTTCACCTTAAAGAAAGGAGTTTCAGAATGCTGAAAAATGATCTTATACTAAGAAACCCTTTAAGACTAATGGGATATAAAGCCGAAGAGATTCTAACCCCTGGAGGATTCGGTGCAGTGCTAGCACGTGCCGGTGTCGGGAAAACATCCTTTTTGGTACAACTTTCTTTAAACTCCCTTCTTAAAAATAGAAATGTCCTTCATATAAGCCTGAATGATCCGGTAAATAAAGTTAATTTATGGTACAAAGAAGTTTTAAGTCGTATAGCGGAACAATACAATATTCAACAGACAGACCGGCTAATCGAAACCATCTTGCCCCACAGGTTTATCATGACCTTCAGGGTCGAAGGTTTTAGTGTTCCCAAACTTGAAGAAAGGCTGTCAGATCTTACCGAGCAGAACATTTTTTCTCCGCAGATGCTTATTATAGACGGACTCCCCTTTGATGAATCCATTTATGAACCGCTTACACAGATTAAAACCCTGGCGCAAAAGAATTCATTATATGTATGGTTCACCATGCGAACCCATCGCGATGAAGCAATGGGACCAGATGGTATTCCCACCCGGCTGATTAAAGTCGCCGATCTTTTTGAAGTAGTTATCCAGCTCCAGCCAAAAGGAAAAGAAATACATGTTAAAGCCCTGAAAGGAGAGGGAGCGGATTCCGACCATCCATCATTGCTTCTGGATCCTGCTACTATGCTGATAAAAGATCAACCCAATAAGTGACGTTCACAGTACAATAAAGCTGGGGTCAATTGTATTGAAACGGGCGGCCTGCCTGGCAATAACTACCACTGGTATTTCCAAACCCTCCTTTTCCATTCTTCTTAAAAGAATCAGATCAAAACAATCCTTTTGGGGTTTGACCACCATAAACAATTGCGCCATCAATCTAGATCATATTCAGACCGAGCCAAAAGGAAAAATTGGATCGGTTATAAATGCTCTCCCCCAAGACAAATTAAAACAGGCTTGTGATGCCATTCAATTTGCCTTGGGTTTGTAATACTTTTGTAAAACCGCCACTATCTGTTTTACATTTCATCCTTATAATATCATACTCTCCAGGCTTTTCACATAGAGAGGCCTTCGAAAAGTGCCGTTTCGCGAAGTCTGCGCTTATCTGCAAAGGTCTCATAGAGTGCTGTACTGAGGTAAATCTGTTGAATTATACAATCTTTGACACGCCGGTAGTGAGAACCGTTATTGGATGGATATCCATCTTTTTGCTCAAAATTTCCGGATGGCATATAGAGGGGACACTCCCTGATATCCCCAAGTTCGTGATGGTAGCCGCCCCCCATACGTCCAACTGGGATTTACCCATTATGATGTTC
Organism: Desulfobacterales bacterium; assembly: GCA_033791485.1. GTDB lineage: Bacteria > Desulfobacterota > Desulfobacteria > Desulfobacterales > JAUWMJ01 > JAUWMJ01. Next base: position 7,882 of record JASJGP010000604.1, read on the forward strand.
ATCGC
>JASJGP010000605.1:0-4543 GCA_033791485.1 Desulfobacterales bacterium
TAAAAAGATCGAAGGCCGCAAATATGAGATCACATACCGCCAGCAAAAAGGCGCGACGCTTATGTCAAGCCTTCAAAAAGTGCAAAATTATACAAACGCGATTAAAAAAATCGGGGGTGAAGTTCTTTATGAATCGAAAAATAATGCCACAATGAAAGTCAACGTGGATAAAAGTGAAATCTGGCTGTACATTTCAAATCCTTATGGTCCAAATGCTTATTATTTGACCATAGTTGAAAAAGGGCCGATGCGTCAGGATGTTGTTGCTAAAGTTTTAACAAAAATGACGCCTGAAAAAGAAGTGGTCATAAAAAACAAAAAAAAAGACATGGCTGGTAGCAAAGATCATCCTCTCATTTCCAGGATTCCAAATTTCTTCATCTCCGGTTACAAGGATATCGAATTTGGCTCGCACGACATTCGATTAAAAAAAGGAAATAAAAAGATCGAAGGCCGCAAATATGAGATCACATACCGCCAGCAAAAAGGCGCGACGATTATGTCAAGCCTTCAAAAAGTGCGTAATTATACAAACGCGATTAAAAAAATCGGGGGCGACGTTCTTTTTGAATCGAAGGGCAGCGCCACAATGAAAGTTTTCGCGGGCAATCGTGAAATCTGGCTTCAAGTCTCAAACCCCTATGGTGAAAGGGCCTATTATTTGGTTATTGTTGAAAAGCAATCTATGAAACAGGAAGTAACAGCCGATGCTGAAGCCATGTTAAAAGATATAAACCAGACAGGGCATGTGGCTGTTTATGGAATTCATTTTGATACTGGAAAATCTACGATCAAGCCATCTTCCACACCGGCCTTCAAAGAGATTAAGCGCCTGTTGAAATTAGATCCCAAACTCAACATCTATGTGATCGGTCATACGGACATGGTTGGAACCTTAAGTTCAAATATGCGATTGTCTGAATCCCGGGCCAGTGCCGTGGTAAAAGAACTGGTGACAAAATATAAAATCAATAAAAATCGATTAACGCCCAAAGGAGTCGGGCCGCTTTGCCCTGTAGCCTCGAATAAAAGCAAAGAAGGAAAAGCGAAAAACCGGCGTGTAGAACTGGTTGAGAAAATATAGTTTGAAAATGGGGTCAGGGCTTGCTTAGTGATTATAACTTGATATTAGCCTCGAGTTTTTGAAACAAAAGGCGCATGGGAAAAACATAGGAGTCGCGGCTACACTCCGAATGGGGGACGTTCGTGCAGAAATTACATTGGCAATGCACATTCTGTAATAACGTCCCCCATTACTAAATGATGGGAATCAGTTTTGATCTGGTGAAAATTATTCCTTTTTATTCTGCTCAAGAATCTTGTAAGCAACCCCGAACGATCGCACCAGGCTCATAAAGGCTCCGGGAAACGGGACTTCCCGATCGGTGAGGATAATATTTAGATTCTTTGCCTTTTCAAGCACGCTTTCACTATTTACACCCTCATGACTGTCGCACAGATATTGGATGCGGAGTGCATCGGTCAGGGGAATATGCAGGTGATCAAAATTAGTGGCGATGGCCTCCACCTCCTTTTTGATGACATGTGCATTTTCCCTTGTGAAAGAAGCAAACAGCTCTTCCATATTCTCAACACCAAACAGGTCGTTAACGACAGCACCGGTCAGCCGGGTTATGTCGCCGGGATCTCTTTCCGGATACCTTTTTTCCAGAAAAGGCTTCAGTTCGTTGAACAGGACCATTTTTATGATGTCTATCCCTTCCCGCAGCACCGGGACCAGCTTAGCATCTATTTTCTTTTTGTTCTGTGTCATGGCTGATCATATTCCTGTATGTCGCATGATTGCGTTTTTATCCAAACCGTAGGTGAACGCTGTTTAAAACGCTTGATACCTGAAACAAACTAAAAAACAAAAGAGCCCCCCTTACTTCAAGACGGAGCCATCACAAAAAGGCCCCTGTCGGTTTCGAGTTCATAAAGCTTGTCCATCATGAACTCCACGTATTTTAAACATTTATCCTTCCAGATACCCGATTCTAAAAACTTCTGGTATTCGCCGGGTTTGGAAAAATCCATTTTAATAAGCCCCCGGCAGGTAATGTCCCCGAAATGCTGGTTGAATTCCGTGACGATCTTCGCCGAAAGTGCGCGGATAGCGTGCCGGGCCTGTTTGGCCTGCTCTTTATCACTCAACGAACAGCGGTGCCGCAGACCAAGACACACAGCCGATGCCGACACCACGCCGCAGGGAGCGTTCTGAACACCACCGATGCCGCCCAGAAAGGGGATGCCGGCCCATAGAAAATCTTCATTGCCGAGGTCATATGCCTCCCACATAACTTGCAGGATGGACGGTCCTCAGTGATATCCCCGGTACATGAGTTCCAGTGCACGTTTCCTGGCCGCTTCATGTGACATTTTCATTTCCATGCCTGTCTCCTCTTTGACGAATTGGTTGACGAAAAGCGCTATTTAAAATAAATACAAACTATAACATGGATCGATCAAAAAGTGTAGGTTTGGCCACACGGATTCCAGTAAAGGGCGGCAACTTCTAAGGTTTTTTAGGGGTTGCGGGACTTGCCGAAGCTGGTTGCGGGACGTACATTCGTTTATAAGTTGGCAGACTATTTGTACCGTGATATCAAGTAATTATGCCACAAATATAAAGAATAGATGCGTCCCCCATTATTAATTTTTTTCAATTTCAAATTTTATGCAACGCGATATTGCAACCCCGTCCCTCATTCCAAGATTTCAAGATTCCCAGGTGAACTTTTCAGCGAAGGATTAATCTTCCCGGTTGGCGAGTGGCTTGCGCGGTAAAACAATGCGGAATCTGGCTCCTGCATCCGGACTTGAATCAACAGAAATGTTGCCCCCGTGTTTGAGGATGCCCTTGCGAGTTACGAAAAGTCCGATTCCTGTCCCTCGTTTTCCTTTTGAAGAGCTGAAAAGCTGAAATATCGAGCTTGCCTGTTCTTCTCCCATCCCGGGCCCATTATCTGATATTTCAAAGGTGACGCTGGTCTTATCGGCCCTGGCCGTAAAGCGTATCCAGTGGTCGATTTCTCTGACATCCTCAATGCAGGCTTCCATAGCGTTTTCGAGTATATTGATTAAGGCCGCGCGGATGATTTCAGAATCGATAGCAAAATTTCCAGATAAATTTAAAAAATCGGTGATGAATCGAATATTTGCAGCCTTGATACGTTTCTCAATAAATATTTCGATTTCTTTGGCAAACCGCCATACCTCTAAGTCTTCAATTTCCAGATCCCGTTCTTTTGAGTAGTAAAGGATATCCAAAACCAGTTTCCGAATGCGGTCTGCCATGAGTTTGGTAACATCCAGGCCCTCCTCGATCTGAGCCGGCCGGTTGCGGTAAAAGCCCGTTTCGATCAGATAAAGGCCGGCATCCAGCCCTGATAAACATCCTCTTAAACTATGCGAGATGGTTCCAACCATCAATCCCAGTGTGGAAAGATTGTCTTTTATCTCATGCAGTTCGGTAGTATCCATAAAGTAGGCGAGCGCTGCGCGCTTGCCCTTGTAAACAAACGAAGTTACAGTTTCCATAACCCAGTGAGTGGAACCGGTTTTATCGTAAACACAGAACTCGTAGGGAACAAGACTGACGCCCTTGAGCATGGCCACAGCACTCTTGCGCACATGTTCGCGATAATCTTTATGGACAAGTGACATGGAATCCATATCTATCAGTTCAGCTTCATCGTAGCCTGTGATGCTAATAAACTGAGGATTGATGTATTTGAACCTACCTTCCCGCACAATATAGCTGCCGATGAGCGCATTTTCTTTACTCTCAATAAACTGAATTTCGGAAAGTTGGCGCTGGGTGTTATCGCTAATGAATCCCTGGATTGCAAGGGGCTTGCCGTCCCTGTTTCGCAAAACGATCCAGCGATCGTGCAACCACAGAATCGTGCCATCCGGGTGCAAGATGCGATACTCAGCTTCACCTGCCGCATGATCACTATTCAATGATTCGGTCAAGGCGGCCTGGGCCGGTTGGCGATCTTCGGGATGGATTGATCTTAAGATTAAATTAGCAGGAATTGAAATTTCAGTACGATCTTGTAACTGGAAAAAAAGTCTGAATTTTTGGTTGTGAAATAGAAATTGTCGTGAGCTAATATCATAGTGATAGATGGCATCCTGTGAACAATCCGCCAGGCGTCTGAAATCATCAAATAAGCCATGTTTGATAACCTGGTCTTTTGTTTTTGAATTATTAAATGAGTCAATCATCGACTTTAAGTATTGTCTCTAATAAGTGAAGTAGCAGAAATTAGTAGAAGTGGTTTCAAAACCCCATCTAACACCGAATCTCAGCGCTGTGGACCTCCTCAAAATGCTCACATACCCCTATGTATGCTGCGCTTTTTCGTCGGCTCACGCCTTGACCTTCGGCGCGATCTGAGGTTTTGAAATCACTTCTAGACCAATTATCAAAACTGCACTCGAAAGTCAAAGACTGTACTCAGGATACCATATTTATTTCATATGATATTTAAACATGGGGGACGTTCGTGCAGAATGTGCATTGCCAATGCAATCT
>JASJGP010000606.1:0-15808 GCA_033791485.1 Desulfobacterales bacterium
CTTAATATATATACCTCTGCCTCAAATTTCGTGTAAGGCTTGATCGATCCAGGTACTGCCACAACCTGTCCACGCTCAACTTCTTCCCGCTTCGTGCCGCGTATCAGTACTCCAATGTTGTCGCCGGCTCGGCCCTCATCCAAAAGCTTTCTGAACATCTCTACTCCGGTGCATACCGTCTTTAATGTGTCTCGTATACCAATGATCTCTACATTATCACCTACTTTAACTATCCCTCGATCTACTCGACCCGTCACTACAGTACCACGACCCGATATGCTGAACACATCCTCTATGGGCATCAAAAACGGCTTGTCTATATCTCGCTTCGGCTCAGGGATATAATCGTCAATGGCATCCATTAACTCAAATATACACTTTGCTTCCTCGCTGTCAGCATCATCACTCTCTAATGCCTTTAATGCACTGCCGCGTATAATCGGCGTGTCATCCCCGGGAAACTCATACTTGTCCAAAAGCTCCCGAAGCTCCAGCTCAACAAGCTCTATAAGCTCCTCATCATCAACCATGTCAGTCTTGTTTAAAAATACCACTATCCTGGGAACTCCTACCTGACGCGCCAGTAATATATGCTCTCGTGTCTGGGGCATGGGTCCGTCATCAGCGCCAACTACCAGTATCGCCCCGTCCATCTGGGCCGCTCCTGTTATCATGTTCTTTATGTAATCAGCGTGCCCGGGACAGTCCACATGTGCATAATGACGATTTACTGTCTCATACTCAACGTGTGCTGTCGCTATCGTTATCCCCCGCTCCTTTTCCTCAGGCGCCTTGTCAATCTGATCAAACGGAACAAAATCCGCTAAACCCTTTAACCCCATATGCTTGGTTATAGCTGCCGTTAATGTCGTCTTGCCATGATCTATATGACCAATCGTTCCTACATTAACATGCGGTTTTGTTCGCTCAAATTTCTCCTTCGCCATCTCTCCGTCCTCCTATTTAATAGGAATTCATTAACCCTATTTCTTACCATCGAAAATGGGCAAATGCTTTATTTGCGTCGGCCATCTTGTGGGTGTCTTCTCTTTTCTTAATGGAAGCCCCTCTATTATTGGAAGCATCCATAATTTCCGCCGCAAGTTTTTTCGCCATCCCTTTCTCAGGCCTCTTATGTGAGAACCCTATAATCCATCGTATCCCTAAGGCCATCCGCCTGGATGGGCGTACTTCCGTTGGAACCTGATATGTCGATCCACCGACACGCCTTGACTTCACTTCAATTTTCGGCTTTATATTTTCCACCGCCTGCTCAAATATTTTGACGGGTTCTTCATTGGTTTTTTCTTTTATGATATCAAATGCATTGTAGAGTATCGATTCAGCCAGGCTTTTTTTACCGTCGCGCATAATCGATTTAATAAATTTTGCTACCAGCTTGTTGTCATACTTTGGATCGCCCGCCACCTGTCGTTTAGGCACTTCTCTTCTTCTTGGCATATTTTACACCATCCGTCTTTGTATCATTTTAGTAGTGCTTTGGCTTTTTAAAAAGATTCAACTCCGCTGACATGTTTTGAACTGCAGAATGCTAAAGGGAATTCTAAAAGACAAGCTTTTTTAATCCACAATTCCTTAATTGACATTCGATATTCAAATCTTATGCTCACTTGAATCTAAAACATTTCACTTTTTCAAGGGATTTAGCTAAATACTCGTTCTTTCCCCCTTTATTTGGGCTTTTTCGCACCATATTTCGATCTGCCCTGTCTTCGATCATCCACACCAAGTGTGTCAAGGGTACCCCTTACAACATGATACCTTACACCCGGCAAATCCTTCACACGACCTCCCCGGACTAAAACCACCGAGTGCTCCTGGAGGTTATGCCCTATTCCCGGGATATATGCTGTGATCTCTATCCCTGTGGTTAGCCTAACCCTTGCAACTTTACGCAAAGCTGAATTAGGTTTCTTGGGTGTTGATGTATATACACGCGTACACACCCCTCTTTTTTGTGGTGCCCCTTTAAGCGCTGGTGTATTGGTTTTCTTCTTTATCCGCTTTCTGCCTTTTCTTACTAACTGGTTAATTGTCGGCATATTTTTTCCTTGTAAAGCTTATTAAGCGCTTAGCGCCGTCATATCGAAAATTTGCTGTCGAAGTTACCAAATCTAAATGTCGATTGCCGATTGTTTGAAGTCGCTATGCGCAACCAATTTTATTAAAAAGATTTTCATTCTTCAATCATCAATTTATCGTTATTCACTGTTCTGACAGGATCACATTTTTCAAACGTTGTGTTAAAAAATGTATAATAACCTAACTGAACGAAAAACGCTCATTCTATATCGAGTAAAATGACGATATGTATCCTTCAAGTCTTATATTGTCAAGCCTTTTTATAATATTTATTTTTTCTTATAAACATTTTAGATAAGTCCTCTTCCTTTAATCAACCTCCATCAACTGCAATGTCGCTGTATAGTGGAAATCCGGTCCCGGCCGGAATAAGTCTGCCCATAATTACGTTTTCCTTAAGTCCCCTAAGGTGATCAACAGCGCCGGAAATAGAGGCATTGGTTAATATTTTAGTGGTCTCCTGAAAAGAAGCTGCCGAGATAAAACTTTCCGTACTTAAAGATGCCTTGGTAATCCCAAGAATAAGGGGTTCGGCAACAGCCGGTTTGCCTCCTTTTTCGATAACAGCCTTATTCGCTTTTTCAAAAATTATCCTGTCAACCTGCTCTTCATCAACAAATTCAGTGTCTCCGACATTAAGCACTTTAACCCGTCGCATCATCTGCCGTACTATAACTTCTATGTGCTTATCGTTTATCCGAACGCCTTGCAGACGGTAAACTTCCTGAACTTCATCGACGAGATAGCGTGCCAGGGCTATCTCTCCCTTGATATTCAAGATATCCTGAGGAATTGCCGCCCCACCTATAAGAGGCTCGCCGGCCCTGACGTAGTCTCCCTCATAGACATTGATATGTTTGCCGCGAGGAATTAGATATTCTTTTTTATCACCAACATCAGCAGGTGTAATAGCAACTCTCTGCTTTCCCTTTTTCGTAGCCTTTGCGATTGAAACAAAACCATCAATTTCGCTTAACACCGTAATTTCCTTTGGCTTTCGCACTTCGAAAAGCTCAGCTACTCTTGGAAGACCGCCTGTTATGTCCTTTGTCTTTGTTGTTGCTCGCGGCAGTTTGGCAATAATATCACCTGCCTTAACAGTGTCACTTTCTTCAACCAGCAAAATTGCATCTATAGGCAGAATATAGCGCGCCATTGAAGATGATCCCTGCAATTTAGCTGTTTTATTATCTTTGTCCTTAATTGAAATCCTTGGACGATCTTCAGTGCTTTTTGATTCTATTATCATGCGGCTGGATTTCCCTGTTACAGGGTCAACTTTTTCCTGCATGGTTTTTCCCTGCATGATATCACCGAATTTGACCGCGCCGTCTACCTCTGTAATAATCGGGGTTGTAAAAGGGTCCCACCATGCAAGTAAATCACCGGCTTTTACTTTTTTCCCGTTTTCAATCATAATGTGAGCACCGTAGATTACAGGGAAACTTTCAAGTTCTCGTCCGGTTTCACTGACAATGGTGAATTTCCCCCCTCTACGATTCATTACCACAACTTCATTTTCACTATTCCTGGCTACATTAAGGCCGATAAATTTTATCGTCCCGTCAACCCTGGCCTTAATATCTGCCTGTTCAACCCTCCGACTTGCGGTTCCTCCAATATGAAATGTACGCATGGTTAACTGGGTCCCCGGCTCACCAATAGATTGTGCAGCCATAATTCCTACAGCCTGTCCGATTTCGACTGTTTGGCCATGAGCAAGATCTCTGCCATAGCAGTTTCTGCATACGCCATGCTCGGATTTGCATGTCAGAACAGATTTTATATTAACATTCGTTATTCCTGCCTCTTCAATCTTCTTGACAGTATCCTCATCGAGATCCGCACCGGCACTGACAAGCACCTCGTCAGTAAACGGGTCAAGTATATCCTCTGCTGCAAAACGCCCCAGAATACGTTCCCCAAGACGCTGTATAACTTCTCCTCCCTCAACAAGAGATCCAACCGTAACACCTACCATGGATCCGCAATCCTCTTCGCTAACAATGCAGTCCTGTGCAACATCCGCAAGCCGCCTGGTAAGATACCCCGAGTTAGCTGTTTTAAGCGCTGTGTCTGCAAGACCTTTCCGTGCGCCATGTGTCGATATAAAATATTGCAGCACGGAAAGCCCTTCCCTGAAATTCGCTGTTATTGGTGTTTCTATTATTTCACCTGAAGGTTTTGCCATAAGACCGCGCATCCCTGCAAGCTGACGCATCTGATCTTTACTCCCTCTTGCACCCGAGTCTGCCATCATATAGATGGGATTGAAACTTTCCGTAGTAACCGGTTTTCCTTCCTTGTCTAAAACAGGCTTACCAGCCTTGTCTGTTACCGGCGCCATTTTCATAGCATCCATCATTTCGTTGGCCACATCGTCTGTAGCTTTAGCCCATATATCGACCACTTTATTATATTTCTCACCCTGCGTAATAAGGCCCTCGATATATTGCCTGCCAATTTCTTCAACCTGATTTTCCGCCTTCTTGATAAGATCCCACTTTACAGAAGGTGTAATCATGGCATCAATTGAAATGGAAAGCCCGCCCTGTGTCGAATATTGGTAGCCGATATTTTTCAGCCTGTCGGAAAGAATGACCGTGGCCTTTGGTCCGGAATGTCTGTAAACATAATCGACAAGTTCGCGAAGCGCCTTTTTATCCATTACATGATTCACTGCGTCAAAGGATAGTGAGGCTTTCCTTTCATTCATTTTAAAAATATGATGTGCCTGATCGGCAAAAATAATTGAGCTGACCTCTCCTTTCCCAAGGGAAAAAACGCTGTCGGCATCTTCCTCTTTTGTTTTAAATACATCAATAAATTCTTCTTCTTTAAGCAGCCCTACAACACCGTCATTGTCTTTGTCCGGGCTTATTGAAAAGCTTTTCACAAGATCTGTGAACTGCTCGCCGTCATTTATCCTGCCTAAGACATCTTTTGCCTCATCTTCATCAGAAACCATGATATGGAGCATATCCGCAATATAATCTTCGGGAATAATTTCCCATAAGAGGATACGTCCCACTGTTGTTTCCACTCTTTCCCTGTTTATACGAACAGATATCTGAGCATGAAGATCTACGCTGCCGGAATCGTATGCAGACCTGACTTCCCCGGCATTTGCAAACAGTTTGCCTTCACCCCTGGAGCCTATAAGCCCTCTTGTCATGTAATATAGACCGAGAACAATGTCCTGGCTTGGGACGATAATTGGTTTCCCGCTTGCAGGAGAGAGTATGTTGTTACTCGAAAGCATCAAAACGCGTGCTTCTATCTGTGCCTCCACGGAAAGTGGCACGTGAACTGCCATCTGGTCTCCGTCAAAGTCTGCGTTAAATGCCGTACATACAAGCGGGTGGAGCTGCATGGCTTTACCTTCAATTAGAATCGGCTCAAAAGCCTGAATGCCAAGGCGGTGCAGTGTCGGCGCACGGTTTAAAAGAACAGGGTACTCCTTAACCACTTCATCCAGCATATCCCATACTTCAGGAACTTCCCGCTCCACCAGCTTTTTGGCGCTCTTAACAGTGGAAACTAAACCTTTTTGCTCGAGCCGGTAATAAACAAATGGCTTGAACAGCTCCAGAGCCATCTTCTTCGGCAGACCACACTGATGTAATCTTAAATTCGGTCCCACCGTAATAACGGTACGACCCGAATAATCGACCCTTTTTCCCAAAAGGTTCTGTCGAAAACGTCCCTGTTTCCCCTTTAAGGTATCACTTAAGGATTTCAGCGGCCGCTTATTAGTCCCTGTAATTACTCTTCCGTGTCGACCGTTATCAAACAGAACATCCACCGACTCCTGGAGCATCCTTTTTTCATTGCGGATAATAATGTCCGGAGCTTTTAAATCAATCAAACGTTTTAGCCGGTTATTTCGATTAATTACACGGCGATAAAGATCATTAAGGTCGGATGTCGCAAACCTGCCACCTTCAAGCGGTACAAGAGGACGGAGATCAGGCGGAAGAACAGGTATGACATCCATAATTATACAAACAGGATCTATACCGCTTCGCCTGAAAGCATCTATGACCTTTATACGTTTTGCCAGCTTCTGACGCTTTGCCACGGATCCTGTACTGAGGATATCAGCTCTGATTTCTTTATATATTTCATCAAGATTAATACCTTCCAGTATTTCCCTTACAGCTTCTGCGCCTATTCCTGCTTTAAATTCTGATCCGTATAGTTCAAGCGCCTCTTGGTATTGATCATCTGACAGGAGTTGACAACGAGTAAGCCCGGTAGCTTTCGGATCGATTACGATATAATTGTCAAAATAAAGAACTTTTTCCAAATTTTTAAGCGTCATATCCAAAAGATTGCCAAGTTTACTGGGAAGGCTTTTTAAAAACCATATATGTGAAACAGGAGTTGCCAGTGCTATATGAGCCATGCGCTCTCTTCGCACCTTGGATTGAATGACTTCCACACCGCACTTTTCGCAAATAACCCCCCTGTGTTTCATCCGCTTGTATTTGCCGCAATTGCATTCATAATCTTTTGTCGGACCGAAAATTTTGGCACAAAAAAGGCCATCACGTTCCGGTTTGAATGTACGATAGTTTATTGTCTCCGGCTTTTTTATCTCTCCATAGGACCATTTCAGGATCTGTTCTGAAGAAGCCAGCGAAACCCTGACAGCTGAATAGCGTTTTGGGTTTATGGGTTTTGCGAAGAAGTCGTATAGGTTTTCCATATTTTTTCCTCTTAAGCACTAATGGCCGCATCTGCCGAGCATGGGCCTGTAAGATGCATCGTGTCTCAAATCAATGTAATTGTTTTTTACTCTTATTCTTCCAGAAGCTCTATATTCAAACCCAAGCTTTTCAATTCCTTTGTCATAACCCTGAAAGACTCCGGTATACCCGGTTCAAGTACATTCTGACCTTTCACAATCTTTTCATACATGCGCGTCCTTCCTGCCATGTCATCCGACTTAACCGTTAAAAATTCCTGCAGAGCATAAGCAGCGCCATAAGCCTCCATAGCCCAGACTTCCATTTCACCAAGCCTCTGACCACCGAACTGAGCTTTTCCGCCAAGAGGCTGCTGGGTTACGAGTGAGTATGGACCAATAGATCGTGCATGTATTTTATCATCCACAAGATGGTGCAGTTTCATAACATACATTGCGCCAACCGTGATTTTTTCGTCAAAAGGTTCCCCTGTACGACCGTCATATAAAACTACCTGACCGCTGGTGAGAAGACCAGCTTCATCAAGCAGTGACTTGATTTCATCTTCTTTTGCGCCATCGAAAACCGGAGTGGCCATGTGAACACCATTTTTATAATTTTTGGCAAAATCACAAAGCTCGGTTTCGTCCATGCTGTTGATTATTTTTTTTGTTTCCTTATCAGAAAATATTTTTTTTGCTTTCTCTTTAAGCTCTTTCATTTTATATTCTTCAAGCAGGTAATTAAGCTGATCACCAAGACCTTTTGCAGCGCGTCCTAAATGAATCTCAAGAATCTGCCCGACATTCATACGGGAGGGCACACCAAGAGGATTAAGAACCATATCCACAGGAATCCCGTCTTTAAAGTAAGGCAGATCTTCCTGAGGAAGAATTCTTGACACAACACCTTTGTTACCATGGCGACCAGCCATCTTGTCCCCGACTGAAAGCTTCCGCTTCATAGCCACATAGACCTTGACCATCTTAATTACGCCTGGCGGAAGATCATCACCTTTTTCGTATCTGCTGACCTGTTGCTCATAGACCATTCTGCAAAGTTCGCGCTGGTCTCTGTATCGTTCAAGGATTTCATGGACTTGTTCCGTCATTGAAGGATCTTTCAAAACAATCCCCTCAACCTGGGCCACAGGAATCCCGGCAAGTATCTTAGAGTCTATCATAGCGCCCTTTGGAATAAGAACCTTCTTGTCTTTTTTCAAGGAAGCATAACATTTTTGCCCGCGAAGCAAATGCTCTATCTCATCGCGAACCACATCCTCGATAACAGCAAGTTCATCATTGCGGTCTTTTTCAAGTGCGGTGATCTCCTCGTCTTCTATCATACTTGTACGATCATCTTTTTCGACGCCACGCCTTGAAAAAACTTTAGCATCAATAACAATCCCTTTAGCACCGGGTGGAACTCGCAGGGAGGTATCTTTTACATCCCCTGCTTTTTCACCAAATATGGCACGCAACAGCTTTTCTTCGGGAGAAAGCTGGGTCTCTCCCTTTGGCGTAATCTTCCCTACCAGAACGTCACCGGCATCAACTTCAGCTCCCAGTCTGATAATACCGCTCTCATCAAGGTTTTTTAAAGCTTCATCCCCGGCATTCGGTATATCTCGTGTGATATCTTCTTTCCCAAGTTTGGTATCCCTTGCTACAATTTCGAATTCTACAATATGAACCGATGTAAAAACACCTTCTCTTACAAGCCTCTCGCCAATTAAAATAGAATCCTCGTAATTATATCCGCCCCATGGCATGAAAGCTACGGTAACATTTTTTCCAAGAGCCAGTTCTCCTCTTTCTGTTGCCGGTCCGTCTGCAATTATCTCTCCTTGCTTAACCCGCTGGCCCTGTTTGACAATAGGGCGATGGTTGAAACATGTATTTTGATTGCTTCGAATAAATTTTGAAAGATTATAGATCGTTACATCCTTTTCCGAAGAAACTCCTGACGGATCATGTTTCAATACAATACGGGAAGCATCCACATCCACGACTTCTGCATCCCTTTTTGCCACTATTGAGCCCCCCGAATCTCTCGCCACTATAGCCTCAATACCGGTACCGACCAGTGGTGCCTCACATGTCAATAAGGGAACAGCCTGCCGTTGCATGTTTGATCCCATCAGTGCCCTGTTGGCATCATCATTCTCCAGGAAAGGAATAAGAGAGGCTGAGACGCTAACAAGCTGATTGGGAGATATATCCATAAGTTCTATATCATCACGTTTAACCATCATGAACTCACCTGCCACACGTGACGTAACAAGCGGATTAACATATTCACCCTTTTCATCTACAGGAGCATTCGCCTGAGCAATAGGGTGTTCTCTTTCTTCAAATGCATCAAAGAACTTTACTTTTTTTGAAATGGTTGCGTTTTCGACAACCCTGTATGGTGTTTCAATAAATCCGTAATTATTAACCCTTGCATAAGTGCTCAGGGATACAATAAGCCCGATGTTCGGTCCCTCAGGGGTTTCGATAGGGCAAATCCTGCCGTAATGGGACGGATGGACGTCCCTTACTTCAAACCCTGCGCGTTCACGGGTAAGCCCGCCCGGCCCAAGCGCACTAAGCCGCCTTTTGTGGGTCGTCTCTGAAAGTGGGTTTGTCTGATCCATGAACTGTGACAGCTGGCTGGTCCCAAAAAACTCTTTAACTACAGCAGAAACCGGTTTTGGGTTAATGAGGTCGTGCGGCATAAGTGCATCGACTTCCTGAAGGCTCATCCGTTCTTTAATGGCCCGTTCCATGCGAACCAGTCCTATACGATACTGGTTTTCAAGAAGCTCTCCCACAGCTCTGACACGCCGGTTGCCAAGATGATCGATATCATCAACAGCTCCCTGTGTATCTTTTAGAGATATAAGGGCTTTGGCCGTAAGGAGTATATCTTCTTTTCTGAGAGTTCTGAGATCAATCGAACTTTTAATGCCAAGGCGCTGCTTGATTTTCAGACGGCCAACATATGAAAGGTCATAATAGGTTGTCTTAAAAAATAAGTTGTCAACAAATGCCTGGGCCACTTCAGGTGTTGCAGGATTTCCCGGCCTGAGTCTCCTGTAAATTTCAATAATGGCTTCTTCTTTGGTTTCAACCTTATCGAGCAAAAGGGTCTTGCAAATAGAGTCGCTGGTGGACACCATGTCAATAAACAACACTTCAAATTCTGCAATACCGACATCTCTCAATTTCAAAAACATTTCATCATCAATACTTTCATTGGCCTTGATAATGGGCATTCCACTTTCTGGATCGAAAATTGTATGGGCAACAACCTTATCTATAATATCAGATTCCGATACCCGGATCATTTTGGCCTTGGTGGCCTGAAGTCTTTTAATTGCCTTCTGTGTAATTATCCGGCCTTTCTTAACAAGGATATCGCCGGTTTCCGGATCTTTAATATCCTTGCCGATACGCTGCCCCTTAATTAGATCGGCATTAAACTGTTTATAAATGCTCTTGCCGCTAAGGATAATCTTTTCAGTTTTATAAAAAAAGGAAAGAATATCATCAACACTGTAACCAAAAGCTTTAAATAAAATCGTAACCGGAAACTTACGTCTTCTGTCTATCCTGATATGCACAACATCCTTTGGATCTATTTCCATATCGATCCATGAACCACGAACAGGTATGATTCTGGAGCTGTAAATAATTTTACCGCTCGAATGTGACTTCCCTTTGTCATGATCGAAAAAAACGCCGGATGAGCGGTGGAGTTGGCTGACTACGACCCTCTCTGTCCCGTTTATGATAAATGTACCTTTTTCGGTCATTAAAGGAAGTGTGCCAAAATAAATCTCCTGCTCTTTAATGTCGCGAATATTTGAAACCCCTGTTTCACTATCTATATCATATACGACCAGCCTGACAGTAATGCGCAGGGGGATTTCATAGCTCATCCCCCTGTGAATACATTCTTCCACACTGTGCTTCATCTCTGAAAACCTGTATGAAACAAATTCAAGGGAAGCACTTCCGGTAAAATCCTTAATAGGAAAAACTGATTTATAGACGGCCTGCAAACCGACATTCTCACGTTTTTCCGGAGGAACATCCATTTGTAAAAACCGTTTAAATGATTCCCTCTGCATTCCGATAAGGTTAGGGATTTCAATGATTTTCTTTATACTGCCAAAGTTTTTTCTTATGCGCTTAATTGCCAAAGGACTTTTGGACATGGCTTCTCCCAGAAATTGATGAATTTGTAAAAAATCGAATTCATCAGGTTTTAGGTGTTAAGTCTTAGGTTTTAGGTTAATGTAATTGTATGTTTTATCATACACTTAAAACGTTTCTTAAAAAGTAGTTTTTACTTTTCACGAAACCATCAAGATTGATGGTCAAGTAAAAAGTTCCATGTACCCCGCTAAAAATCAGCGGGATAAAGAGGCGCAGTGTTTTTTCATAAACGAGGCAGTACGTGTAGTATGCCGAGTGTTTGAAAAACTGCTGCAACGCAGTAGATGGGGCTTTTTTACGACGCCATCAAGGATATTCTTGTTTTTCTACTTTACCTCAACCTGAGCTCCAGCTTCTTCAAGCTGGCTCTTGATTTTTTCTGCCTCATCCTTTGAAATACCTTCCTTAACCGGCTTTGGAGCCTCATCTACAAGGGTTTTAGCATCCTTTAGCCCGAGGCCGGTAATAGCTCTGACTTCTTTAATAACCTGAATCTTCTTATCACCAAATGCCGTCAAAATAACATCAAACTCTGTTTGTTCCTCCGCGGCAGCGCCTCCTGCATCACCTGCGGGCCCTGCAGCCATCATTGCAACAGGAGCAGCAGCCGATACCCCGAACTTCTCTTCCATTTCCTTAACAAGCTCAGATAGATCAAGCACTGACATGTTCGCTATAAAATCTATTACATCTTCTTTTGTAATTTTAGCCATTTTATTTTTCCTCCACTATAATATTTGATAGTTTTGTAAAAAATAAGAAACCATTTTTTGCAAAACGTTTTAATTATCTGTTCATTGGTTAATTTTAAAAACCTGACCCCACATGATCGGGACTAAAATCTAACACCTGATGAATTCGGTTTTTTACAAATTCATCATACTTAATCGACAAATATGCAAAAAAAAATATTTCTTTTTGCCTGTTTTCTATTTTAATTGAATGAAATTGAGTCCGGTTTAACTATCCAGTAATTCCTCATGCAGCTTCTTTTTGTTCTTTAATTGCCACCATTACGTTAAGCAACCGTCTTTGTATGTCGACAAGAGCTCTTACAAAGCCAGTGGGCACACCATTCATTACGGAAAGCAACTGCCCGATGAGTACTTCACGGGAAGGCAGAGCCGAAAGAGCCTTAATTGCGCTTATATCAAGCACCTTTCCGTTCATGACCCCTACTTTAATTTCGAGCTTTTCATTTTCGTCCGCAAACTTAGTCAAAACCTTTGCAGGTGAAACCGGATCTTCAAAGCTCAGTGCAATTGCACTTGGTCCCTTAAAATTGTCTTTTATCAATTCAACATCAGTATCTTTGGAAGCTCTGATCAAAAGAGAATTTTTAACCACCTGGTATTGAATCTGTGATTCCCTCAGCTTTTTCCGCAAATCATTGATAGTATCGACATCAAGACCTTTATAATCGGTCAGGATTACAACTTCTGATTTTGAGAATTTTTCATGGAGTTCTTCAACAATTCTTTTTTTCTCATCTATTTTCACGTCTTAACAACACCCCCTTTCCTGACCTGTAAAAAACCAAAGGCGATTTGCGTTTTTTGACTGTGATTGACCCCAAACAAACTTCTGTTGTTTCAATCATAAATAACAAATCATCATAACTGTCTATGCAGGCATGGAGTACCAATTAAACGCTATATTCTAAAGTCAACTCAAGCGTACCTACGGTCTTTGACAGGAATTATTAAATTACTTTATTTTTATCTGTTCACGCCCATTCGTAATAAAAAGATTGACCAATATCCGTCCTGTAAGCATTTACAGGTGCTGCAAATGTGCGTAATCATGGCGATCAGCTATCGCTGTTATACTGGTTGCACTGATCACGCGCAAAGCGGTACCTGTGAACGCTTAACCTTATTTTATTAAATCTTTAACAGTGGAAGTGTCTATTTTAATTCCAGGCCCCATCGTAGTTGATATGGCGATACCCTTCAGGTAGGTTCCTTTACTTGAAGCCGGTTTGAGACGTACTACCGTTTCTAAAAATGCGGTAACATTCTGAGCTACCATCTCTGCTCCGAATGAGACCTTGCCCATAGGTGCATGAATAATACCTGCTTTTTCAACCCTGAAATCTATCTTGCCTGATTTTAGTTCTTTAACCGCTCTTTCAATATCAAAAGTAACAGTTCCGGTCTTTGCGTTGGGCATGAGACCCCGTGGGCCTAAAATTCTCCCTATCTTTCCAACAGTCCCCATTATATCCGGCGTGGCTACAGCTTTATCAAAACCGAACCATCCTCCTTTTATCTTTTCAATCAGATCTTCATTTCCCACAAAATCTGCCCCTGCATCCGTGGCCTCTTTTTCTTTTTCTCCTTTTGCAAATACCAGCACTTTTACCTCTTTGCCAAGACCGTTTGGCAGCACAACCGTCCCGCGCACCATTTGATCGGCATGTCGCGGATCAACGCCAAGTCGGACAGCAATATCAATAGTCTCATCAAATTTTGCAAAAGATGAATCTACAATCAGCTTTACAGCCTCGTTAAAATCATTTTTATTATCTATCTTCTTTCTTGATTCAATATATTTCTTACCCCGTTTAGGCATCTTTCTAATTCACTCCTTATTTTTCAACATCAATTCCCATACTCCTGGCCGTACCTTCCACTATCCGGCAGGCTGCTTCCAAATCACAGGCATTCAAATCAACCATTTTCAGGTTGGCTATCTCTTCCACCTGTTTACGATTAACTGTGCCAACCTTGTCACGCTTTGGATCACCTGCTCCTTTTGCTATTTTAGCCGCTTTTTTCAACAGGATTGATGCAGGTGGTGTTTTTGTAATAAACGTAAATGACCTATCCTGAAATACGGTAATAACAACAGGTATAATCATCCCTACATCATTTGCAGTCCTGGCATTAAATGCCTTACAAAAATCCATTATATTTACGCCATGCTGCCCCAAAGCAGGACCAATCGGAGGCGATGGATTAGCCTTACCTGCCTCAACCTGCAGTTTTATCATTACCATAACTTTTTTTGCCATTTTTTCTTTTTACTCCCGTTTGTATTGGAAAACGTGTAGACTTTCTCAGGTCTATACCTGTTCCTTATATCTTTGCGACTTGAACAAATTCTAGTTCTACCGGTGTTGAACGACCGAAAATACTGACTAAAACCTTAATCTTCCCCTTTTCAGGGTTGACTTCTTCCACAGTGCCGTTGAAGTTTGTAAAAGGCCCGTCAACTACACGAATTTCGTCACCTGATTCGAAAAAGTATTTGGGCTGGGGTTTTAATTTGCCTGCCTCCATACGGTTTAAGATCTGGTCTGCTTCCTCATCTGAAATCGGTGTCGGCTTTTCCCTGCCGCCTAAAAACCCGGTAACCTTAGGTGTGCTATTTACAATGTGCCATGTCTCATCATCCAGTTCCATCCTGACAAGTATGTATCCGGGATAGAATTTTCTAGAAGAAGTCTTCCTTTTTCCTTTAGCAAGTTCAACAATTTCTTCCGTCGGCACAAGAACCTTGCCAAATTTTTCCGGATAAGGCGAAGAAGCCATATTTTCTTCAAGGGCGGACTTGACCTTGCTTTCAAAACCAGAATAGACATGAACTATGTACCATTTAAGCGCCACTCAATTCTCTCCTTATTCTATTGAAGAACCAACCGTACCAGACTCGACAGGCCTATATCCACAGCACCAAGAAAAAATGCTATTATTGTAACCAGAATAATCACTACGACTGTAGATCCCATTGTCTGCTTGCGTGTAGGCCATGTTACTTTTTTAAGCTCAAACTTAACTTCCCTGAGAAACTGAATGCTACTGGTAATAAAATTACTTTTTTGTTTTCCTGCTGCAGTTTTTGTAATCGCTTTAGTAACCTGCTTCTTTTTCTTTTCTCTAATAAAACCATCAACCGGTTTTAAAGAAGCATCTTTTACAGCCGGTAATAATCCCGGCTCTTTAGCTTTTTTTTTCTTTACACTTGATGCTTTTTTTCTTTGTAAGCGTCCCACTTTCTCTCCTAAAACGGTTAAAAACTCTAAGTTAAAGCGGCCATGGAACTCAATTAACCCATGCCACAGGCTTTGAGCTTTGCCTTTAAAAATTGGCAGGCCAGGAGGGATTCGAACCCCCAACACCCGGATTTGGAGTCCGACGCTCTACCGTTAGAGCTACTGGCCTGCAAAATCGTTTGTTAAAGCAACCTGTTTTTTTCTTTACGACTCTAAATTTTGATAAACTCGTAAAAAATCAAAAATAAAAAGCTCTTTATTTGGTCTCTTTATGCAAAGTATGCTTTCTGCAGAATCTACAGTATTTACTAAACTCCAGTTTGTCAGGCGTTGTCCGTTTATTTTTTGTCGTCGTGTAGTTTCTTCTTTTGCATTCACCACATGCAAGGGTAACAATTATTCTCACAAGGAAAACTCCTTTGGCTTATTCAATTATTTCGCTAACAACGCCTGCGCCCACTGTGCGGCCACCTTCCCTTATCGCAAACCTCAGCTCTTTCTCCATCGCTATCGGGGTGATAAGCTCAGCTGTGATCTTTATATTATCACCAGGCATTACCATCTCCACTCCCTCTGGTAAATTCAATATGCCCGTAACATCCGTTGTGCGAAAATAAAACTGCGGCCTATATCCACTGAAAAACGGCGTGTGACGACCACCTTCCTCTTTGCTTAATATATATACCTCTGCCTCAAATTTCGTGTAAGGCTTGATCGATCCAGGTACTGCCACAACCTGTCCACGCTCAACTTCTTCCCGCTTCGTGCCGCGTATCAGTACTCCAATGTTGTCGCCGGCTCGGCCCTCATCC